>NZ_JBQCCF010000036.1:0-118056 GCF_051962475.1 Dyella sp. | reverse complement strand
TTTTTCACCACTGTGGTGTTTTGGATGTTTTTTTTGTTGTTTAATCTTCATACATACCTCTCTCCCTACGGGGCTCCTACGACGAGCTCGCGGATGGCAGTGTGTCCGCGCGCTTGCTGGTGGCGGCCGACGGCGCGGCCTCGCCGCTGCGCGCGATGGCCGGCATCGGCACGCGCGGACGCGACTACCACCAGCGCGGCGTGGTGGCGCATGTGCGCACCGAACGACCCCACGCAAACACAGCCTGGCAGCGCTTCCTGCCCACCGGTCCGCTGGCTCTGCTGCCGCTGGCCGACGGGCGCTGCTCGATCGTGTGGTCGCTGCCGGAAGACGAAGCCGCGCGCGTGCTGGCGCTGGACGAGGCTGCGTTCTGCGACGCCGTGGGCGTGGCCAGCGACTTTCGCCTGGGACGGGTTATCGGTACCGGCGCGCGAGCCGCGTTCCCGCTGCAGTTGAAGCTGGCCGAACGCTATGACGGCGAGCGCTTCGTGCTGCTCGGCGACGCGGCACACGCGGTGCATCCGTTGGCCGGGCAGGGCGTGAACCTCGGCCTGCGCGACGTGATCGAGCTGCGTGACACGCTGGTGACCGCGCGCGCCCAAGGACGCGACATCGCTGCGCCGCACGTGCTGCGCCGTTATGCGCGGCGCCGCCGTAGCGCCGACACGCTGGACGCGCTCGGCTTCGATGCCCTGGCGCGCATCTACGCGTGGCAGGCGCCGCCGCTGGTTGCCGCGCGCGGCCTCGGCGTGCGCCTGCTCGATCGCCTGACTCCGCTCAAGCAACGGCTTGGCGACCATGCCGCCGGACGTTGATTTTCTCCCTGCCAAGCTCACCGGAGTACCTGCCATGCGCCTGCTTCGTCTCGCTTCGCTGCTGATTCTTTCGCTCGGCTCGTTCGCTGCCCAGGCGGCGATGGTGCACAAGACCGTTACCTGGACCAAGGACGGCACCACCTTCCGCAGCGTGCTGGTCTACGACAACGCGGTAGCCGCCAAACGCCCCGGCCTGGTGATGGTGCCGAACTGGTATGGCGTGAATGCGATGGCCGTGAAGAAAGCCGAGATGATCGCCGGCAAGCAGTACGTGATCCTGGTCACCGACCTCTATGGCGAAGGCGTGCGGCCGGCCAACAACGATCAGGCCCAGGCGGCCACCAAGCCGCTGTATGGCAATCGACCGTTACTGCGCCAGCGCATGATCACCGCCCTGGCCCAGCTCAAGGCGCAGGCCAAGGGCGCGCCGATCGACCTTGAGCACCTGGCCGCGATCGGCTTCTGCTTCGGCGGCACCGCCGTGCTCGACCTGGCGCGCAGTGGCGCGGACGTCGCGGCCGTGGTTTCTTTCCACGGCGGCCTCAGCACCGACGATCCCGCGCTGGCCAAGCAGATCAAGGCACGCGTGCTGGTGATGAACGGCGCCGACGACAAGGGCACCATGCCCGACGCGCCGGCCTTCATGGACGAGATGCGCGCCAGCCCCGCCGACTGGCAGTTCGTCGTGCTCGGCCACGCCGTGCATTGCTTCACCGAGACCGACCAGCACAGTCCCGGCTGCATGTACGACGCCCGCGCCGCCGCCCGCAGCTACCGGTTGATGCACGACTGGCTGGACCACGCCTTCGCCGGCACCGACTGATCCGGAGCGACACCCGGCGCCAAACGGGCAAGCCGCCAAAGGGAAGGAGGTACGCAGGATGCAGCAGCTGTCGATGAGAGCCTGGGTCGCGTCGCTGGTGACGGCGGGTGTCCTGCTCGGTGTCGTCGTGGGCGGCCTCGGAGCCTTTTACCTCATGAGCGGGAGCGGCGGGCGGATCCTGGCTGCGTTCATGGCGCATCACGCATTGATCGATGCGCAAGAGCACCTGAGTCTTGCCCGCCAGTTGGCGCAGGGGGATTCGGCTGCGCTGCGTCAGCGAGTCCAGCTTCTGTTGGGCGCGGACCTGCCCGTGCTGCAGTCCTCCTGCAGTAATCGCGATGCGGTCGATCAGGAGAGCGCCTGCTCGCTCCTGCGTGCGGATGTGCAGTACCTGCAGGCACACCCCTTGGCTACGAGAAACACCGCTTTCGAGGCGATGCTGCAAAGTGCGCTGGAGGACGGGGACGAACAGCCGCCCCCCAGCATCGCCCTCCCGACGTCGCACCCGTAGATCGATCGGCTGCGCCACGCCGGGCGCAGCCGCATCTGGATGGGGACTCACACCTGCATCGACGGCGGCCGATCCTTCGCGTCGCGCCCGAACGCAGGGTTCGGCGTGCGGCCCATGGTGAAGGCGAGTGTGCCGCCCTTGGCCAGCTCGACGTGGCTGATCCAGCTCCGGGTCCACGGCTGGCCGTTCCAGGTCACCGACTGGATGTACGGCGTGTCGGTGCTATTGCCGATGGTTTCGATCACCAGCGTGCGATTGCCGCCGAGCGCGAGTTCGGCGCGGTCCAGCAGCGGGCTGCCGAACACGTAGTTCGTGCTGACCGGGTCGACCGCGTACAGGCCCAGTGCGCCGAGCACGTACCAGGCGCTCATCTGGCCGCAGTCCTCGTTGCCGGCCAGGCCGTCGGGCTGGTCGGCGTACATCGTCTGCAGCAGCATGCGCACGCGCGCCTGGGTCTTGTGATGCGCGCCGGTGTAGGCATAGAGGTAGGCCACGTGATGGCTGGGCTCGTTGCCGTGGGCGTACTGGCCGACGAGTCCGGCGACGTCCGGCGGGGTGTCGCCGACCTGGGTGGAGTCGGTGGTGAACAGCGCATCGAGCTTGCGCTCGAACGCCGCGTCGCCGCCGAACATGCCGATGTAGTGATGCAGGTCGTGCTGGTTGAGGAAGGTGGCCTGCCACGCGTTGGATTCGGTGAAGTCGCGCCAGCGCGAGCTGTGGCCCACCGCGCGCGGATCGAACGGCTCGAGCCACTGACCGTTCTCGCCGCGCGGGCGCACGAAGCCGAGCTTGGCGTCGAACACGTGCGCGTAGTTGCGCGAACGCTCGCGCAGCGCCTTCGCATCGTCGTGCGCGCCGGCGGCATCGGCGATATGCGCCACGGCCCAGTCGTCGTACGTGTATTCCAGCGTCTTGCTCACCGCCTCCCAGTCTTTGTCGCTGGGGATGTAACCGAGCTTGCGGTAGTACGGCAGACCGCGGTAATCGTCGTCCATCGCGCGCTTGCGGAACAGCGGCCAGGCCTTGGCGACGTCGATGCCGTCGAAGCCCTTGGTGATCGCCTCGGCCACGACCGAGGCCGAGTGGTAGCCGATCATGCAGGCGGTCTCCACGCCTTGCAGCGGCCATACCGGCGGGCCGTCCGGGCTCTCGGCGGCCATGCGGATCAGGCCGTTGACGAGGTCGGGCACGCGCTCGGGCTGCACCAGGGTGAGTAGGGGATGCAGCGCGCGATAGGTGTCCCACAGCGAATAGGTGCTGTAGTTGTGCGACCCCGACGGCAGCGTGTGCACGGCCAGATCCATGCCGCGGTAGCGGCCGTCGACGTCGCTGAACAGCGTGGGCGCCAACATGGTGTGGTAGAGCGCGGTGTAGAAGGTGCGCCGCGTCGCATCGGAGCCGGTGTCGATGTGGATGCGGCCCAGCTCGTGCTCCCATTCGGCCAGCGCGGCGTCGCGGGTGGCGTCGAAGTCCCAGCCCGGTGACTCGGCTTCCAGGTTGCGCAGCGCGCCGTCGATGTCCACGCCGGACAGGCCCACCTTCACCAGCAGTGGTGCACTGGCGATGTCGTCGATGTGCAGTGCGGCCTTCAGGTGATCGCCGCGCGCTTCGCTGGCGTCGCCCAGCGCGGCGTCCTCGCGGTACAGCGTGGCGTGCGTGAACGGGCGCGAGAGCTTCATGGCGAAATGCATCTGTCGACCGTTCGCCCACTGGTGCACGTGGCGGCTGCCGACCAGAGTGTCGTTGCCGACCACCCGCAGCAGCGCATCGGAGACTTTGGCCGGCTCGTCGCCGTCGTGGAAGCCGTGCGCGAGATCGACCAGCAGATGGCCCGCGCCCGCGCCATGGAAGGTGTAGCGATGCAGGCCGGTGCGCGCGGTGGCGGTGAGTTCGGCGAGGATGTCGTGGTCGGTGAGATGCACCCGGTAGTAGCCCGGCCGCGCCTGCTCGCTGGCGCGATCGTAGCGCGAGCGATAGCCCGGTCCCGGTGTGATCGTCGCGTCGACCGGCGGTTGCTGCACACCCTTCGGCGGCATGCCGTCGAACTGCGAGCGGTAATTCACCTCGGGCCGGCCGCGCGCGCCCGGGTCGAGCCGCACCGGTCCCTGCGCCGGCATCACCAGCACGTCGAGCATGTCGCTGGCGCCGGTACCGCTCAGGTGCGTGTGCGAGAAGCCCATGATCGAGCCATCGCCCTGGTGGTAGCCCGAGCAGGCGTCCCAGCCCTGGTCGTGGGTGTCGGGGCTGAGCTGCACCATGCCGAACGGCCGGGTGGCGCCAGGGAAGGTGTGGCCGTGGCCGCCGGTGCCGATGAATACGTCCACGTAGCGCGCCAGTCCGCCCGTGAGGGAGCCGTCGGCCGGCTCCCGCTGGCGGGCGGCGGACAGCGCGGCGGCGAGCGGCGAGGCCGGTGCCAGGCGCGTGCCCAGCAGGGTGAGGGCGGCGGCGGAACCTTGCAGGAAGCGGCGACGGGTAACCATGGCGTTCTCTCTGTCGATACGTTCGGGGAGCGGGATCAGGGCTTCAGCAGGTGCGGACGATGGGCGGCCAGTGCGACGATCAGCTCACCGAACAGGCTGTTGGCCCAGGCGAACCAGCGTCGGGTGTACTTGGCCGGGTCGTCCTGGTCGAAGGCCTCGTGCATGAAGCCGGTGCCGGCGTGGGTGGCCTTGAGCCAGCGCAGGCACTGGGCGATCTCGGCATCGCTGTCGCTGGTCAACGCGCGCATGGTGATCGACATCGGCCAGATCATGCGCAGGCCCTGGTGCGGTCCGCCGATGCCGCTCGCGGCACGGCCGCTGAAGAAGTACGGATTGCGCGCGCTCCAGGCCTGCGCGCGGGTGCGCCGGTAGCGCGCATCCTCGCGCGGGCAGGCGCCGAGGTAGGCAAGGCTGGACAGGCTGGGCGAATTCGCGTCGTCCATGAACAACTGGTTGCCGAAACCGTCCACCTCGTAGGCCCACATTTCGCCGCCATCGCCGGCCATCGGCGCATAGCGATGCAGCGCCTGTTCCACCTCGTCGGCCAGCGCGCGGCAGTCGACAGCGAAGGGGCTGTCGCGGTGGATCGCCTCGCTCATCGTCGCCAGCTGGCGCAGCGAGGTCACGGCAAAGAAATTGGACGGCACCGACAGCGGATACAGGCAGGCATCGTCCGAGGGCCGGAACATCGAGTGGATCAAGCCCACCGGCCGCGCCGGGTTGCCGTAGCCGCCGAGCGGCGGATTCTCCGCCGCGTTCTCCGACAGGCGCTGGAAACGGTACGGCCCGCGCCCCTCCTTGCGCTGCTGCACACGGAAGGTGGCGAGCACGCGGCGCATGGCCGCGCGCCAGTCGTCGTCGAACGGCGCGCTGTCGCCGCTGGCCTGCCAGTAGCCGTGGGACAGGCGGATCGGCCAGCACAGCGAGTCGATCTCCCATTTGCGCTCGGCCACGCCGGGGCGCATGTCGGTGTCGTCGTGCAACGCCCAGCTCAGCGCGGCACGGCTGCGCGGATCGGGCAGGAAGGCGTTGGCGTAGGGGTCGATGGTGATGCAGCGTGCCTGGCGGTGGATCAGGCCGCGGTAGAGCCGCTGCAGCGCCGCGTCCTCGCGCACCAGCGGCAGGTAGGGCCACACCTGGGCGGCGGAATCGCGCAGCCACATCGCGTCGATATCGCCGGTGACGATGAAGGCATCCGGGCAGCCGTCCAGCGTGTCCAGGTGCACCGTGGTGTCCAGCGTGTTCGGGTAGCAGTTGGTGAACAGCCAGGCCAGCTCCGGATCGCCGATGACCGACACGGTCTGCGCCAGCTGCCGCTCCACTGCGGCGCTGGTGAACAGGCGTTTGGCCGGTGGCGGGCGCTGGCTGAGGTACCGCTGCCTGGCGGCATCGTCGGCACGGGCGAAGCCGATGCCCGCGGCCAGTGCGCCCGCCGCGCTGCCGGCGAGCTTGAGCAGGGTGCGGCGGGTAATCGTCATGGGGTGGGTCCGGGTGAGGTGGTCGCGTCGACCAGGGAGCGTAGATGCATCGCCCGTCGCAAGGTGTCGAGCGCTTCGCGCGACTGCACCTGCACGCGCACCGGTTCGCCGGGCAGCAGGTCGATGCCGTTGTCCGACAGCGTCGCGTCGCGGTCGCCGAAGTCTATCCACACGGCACGCGCGAATTGCTTCGCCTCGAGCTCGACCGTGAGGCCGTGAGCATCGCGTTGCAACGAGACATGGATATCTGGCGATGGCAGCGTGAGCGCCGCCGCGCGGTCGAAATACAGCAGATGCCGCGAGAGGGTCTGGCCGTCTGCGATCAGCTCGAACACCGCCAGCGTGCGGTGCGGGTTGGCGCCGCGCAGCAGCGCGGCATCGGCAAGGTCGTCAACACGGGTGCTGGCCAGCGGCGGCAGCGTCACCGCACGCGTAGTGTCCGCAACCACCGTCCCGTCCATGCCGATCACCCGCATGCGCAGTTGCGCGGCCAGCGGCTCAGTACGGTCGGATACCAGGAACACCGCGGTGCGACCGTGCTGGCGCAGCGGCACCACTCGCACCGGCGCGTAGAACTGCCGCGCGCGGAACTGCAGCGCCTTCCAGCGCCCATCCACGTCGATGCTCGACCACGACGCCCCCGGCCACACGTCGTTGAGCTGCCAATACAGCGCGCCCATGCTGCGCGGCCGCGTGCTACGCAGATGGTCCACCGCCAGCTCGATGCCGTCGGCCTGCATCACCTGGCTGAGGTAGGCGAACGATGCGAAATCCTTCGGCTCGCCGTAGCCACGGCGCACGTACAGCAGCAGGCGCTGGTTACCGTTGCCGTGATCGAATTTCTGGTGCGCGCGCAGCACCGGCGAATCGATCGCCAGGTCCTGCGGCGCGGCGAACGTATGGATCGTCGCCATCACCGGCAGCGACTGCAGGCCGAATTCCGACTGGAAGCGCGGCGTGCTCTTGAGGTAATCCTCCACCGGCGCCGAACCGCCCCACACGTCCCAGACGTGGGCGTCGCCGCTGTCCGGGCTGTTGGCCGGCGCACCGCCTTCGCTTTCCGGCGAGCCCGGCCAGTACGGCACGTCGGGATCGAGCTGTGAGGCGACTTCGCGGAGGGTGTCGTCGAACAGCGCGTGCATGCCTTGTTCGATGCGCGCACTCGCGGCGGCGCCGATGCGCTTGCGAAAATCCTGCCTGTCACCCCAGCTCTCCCAGCTGGTCTGCACCTCGTTGTTGCCCGACCACAGCACGATCGAGGGATGGTCGCGCAGCCGCGTCACCTGTTCGATCGCCTCCTGCTTCACGTTGGCGCGGAACGCCGCGTCCGGGGGCGGGATCGCGCCGCCGAACATGAAGTCCTGCCAGACCATCAGGCCGCGGCGGTCGGCCATGGCGTAGAACGCATCGGGCAGGTACGTGCCGCCGCCCCACACGCGCAGCATGTTCATGTGCGCTTCGCGCGTGTCGTCCAACAGGCGGCGCATGCGTTCCACGGTAGTGCGCGAGAGCAGCGCGTCGAACGGCACCAGGTTGGCGCCCTTGGCGAACACGGGGACGCCGTTGACGACGAAGGCGAAGCTGTGGCCCCAGCGGTCGGGGGTGCGGCGCAGTTCGATCGAGCGCAAGCCGATCTCGCGCTTCGTCTGGGCCACTACGCGACTGCCGACGGCGATCTCGGCCGATACCTCGTACAAGTTCGGCGCGCCATAGCCAGCCGGCCACCAGCGCTGCGGATGGTCGATAGTCAGCGGCAAGTCGATCTGTTGCGATCCGGCGACGAGCTGCACCTCGCGCGCGGCCGTGCCTTCGCGGCCGTCCGGTGCGCGCCAGTGAACGGCGAGTCGGGCCGGCCCCGCCGCATCGGCGCGCACGGTGAAGCTGGCCTGCAACTGCGCGCGGTCGGCGTCGACGTGGGTCTGCGCTACGTGGACATCCTCCAGGCGCCAGCCGCTCCAGGCCTCCAGCCGCGCGTCCTGCCAGATGCCCTGGGTGACGATGCGCGGCCCCCAGTCCCAGCCGAACTGGTAGGCCGCCTTGCGCACATAGTTCGCCACCTGGCGACCGGGCGGCTCTTCGCCGAACGCGGAATCGAACTCGCCCGGCAAGGCGTAGGGCTGCTTCGCCAGCCATGGCTGCAAGCGGGTGATCGGCGAATGGAAGGTCACCTGCAGCACGTGTTCGCCTGCGCTCAGCACACCGTCGAGCGGCACGCGCCAGCGGCGGAACATGTTGTCGGCGTGCAGCACTGGCCGGCCGTCGAGCGTGACCTCGGCCAGGGTGTCCAGCCCATCGAACACGAGGTCGAGATGGCGCTGGCGCAGCAGCGCGGCATCGGCGCTGAAGCGAAGGCGGTATTGCCAGTCGGCCAGCCCGGCCCACTGCACCTTCGCCTCGTTGTCGCGCCAGTCCGGATCGGGCAACTGCCCCAGCGCAAGCAGGCTGGATTGGACGCTGCCGGGAACCTGGGCCGGCTGCCACGCGGCGGCCGCGGGATGCGCACGGGCGGCTGCGGCGTCGGGAGCCAGCCGGAACGCCCAGCCCCGGTCCAGCAGCACGGTTCGAGGCATCGCGTCGCCTGCGTTGGCCACCAGGCCGTGCAGGAGCAGGGCCAGGGCGCAGGCGCAGCAGCGGATGCCGGGAGAGGAGGGCAGTCGACGCATCGGACCGCCAAGCTGCCAGCCCACAACGGCACTGGCAAGCGATGAAAGTCACGCCGGGGCGGATTGGCCGTGCGCTTTCAGGACCGGGTGCGCTGCCCGTGCAGTGGAGACACGGGCGTTCGCACTCAGGCGGTCGCTCGCTCCACCGTGTTGCGGCCGGCGCGCTTGGCGCGGTAGAGCGCGGCATCGGCGCGGGCCACCAGGTCCTGCGGGCGCTCGTGCGGCAGCAGCGTGGCCACACCGATGCTCGCGGTCAGGTGCAGCGTACCGCTGCCGTGCAGCAGGGCGGTGGCGGCGATCGCTGCGCGCATCCGCTCGGCCACCGGCATCGCCGTCTCCATGTCGGCGTGCACCAGAATGATCATGATTTCCTCGCCGCCGTAACGCCCGACGTGGTCGATGCTGCGGCAGCAGTCGCTCACGATGGTGGCGACGCCGCGCAGGGCATCGTCGCCGGCCAGGTGGCCATGGCGGTCGTTGAGTGCCTTGAACGCGTCCAGATCGAGCATGACGATCGACAGCGGGACACCCCGTTGCCGGGCGGCGGCGTACTCGTGTTCGAGTTGATGCATCAGGGCGCGACGGTTGAGCAGACCGGTGAGTTCGTCGGTGCTGGCCAGTCGTCGCAACTGTTCGTTGGCCGCCTGCAGTTCGCTGGTACGTTCGCGCACCAGCCGGCCCAGCTCGGCAGCGCGCCGATGCAGGTAACGCGTGCGCAGCTGCATCACCCCCAGCAGCAGCGCGATCGCCAGCAGCGCGAGCGCGGCGCGGACCCAGCCGCGCTCCCACCACAGCGGCGCGATGGACAGCGGCAGCGCCGTTTCCACCGCGCGTGCGTGAAGGCCGGGAATGGTCGCTCGCACGCGCAGCAGGTAATCGCCACCAGGCAGGTTGGTGTAGATCGTGCCCGGGCGCGATCCTGCTTCCATCGTGGTCCAGCGCTGGTCGAAGCCGTCCAGCCGATAGCTGTAGCGCACGTCGGCGCTTGCGGTGAAGTCGAGCAGGGCGAAACGGATACGCAGCGCATGGGTGTCGCCCGGGAGGGTCAGCGCATGGCCGGGGGTGGGCAGGCGGGCGAACGGGATGGCGCGCTCGTCGGCGGTGATCGCGGTGATCGCCAGCGGCGCGTCGAGCCGGCCGGCTTCGACCGGTGCGTCGGGCTCGATGACGGCCAGGCCGTCGAGGCCACCGAACATCAGCTCGCCATCCGGGCCGGTTGCCGCCGTACGGTGGTTGTAGAAGCGCGCAGCGAGGCCGTCGCGCAGCCCCAGCGTGCGGATGACGCCAGATGCCGGGTCGAGCACCGACAGCCCATCCGCCGTGGCGGCCCACAGGCGCCCGTGCGTGTCCGGCAGGACCGCCGCGACATTGTCGCTGCCCAGGCCGTCGCGGGCGCGCACGGTCGTGAAGCGACGAGTGCCGGCCGCCACCGTCAGCGGTGTGCGGGCCAGCCCGCCGTAAGTGCCGATCCACACTTGATCGCCCACCGGCACGATCGAGCCGAGATAGTTCTGCGGCAGGCTGGTGGCGTCGCCGGGCACGTTGCGCCAGGTCTCGAACGCATCGCTGTCGGCGGACAGAATGCCCAGGCCGTTGGTGGTGGCGATCCAGGCTCGGCCATCGGGCATCGGCACGATGTTGCGCACCTGATCGTCGGGCAGGCTGTGCGGGTCGCCCGCCACGTGCCGGTAGACCCGCACGTGGCGGTTCGCGTCGATCCGATAGAGCCCGTCGTAGGCGCCGGCCATCAGCGTGTGCTGGTACATCGCCAGCGCGAGTATGGGCTTGCCGTCCAGGCCATCGACCGGATAGGCGGACACCGCCAGCGTGGCGGGGTCGATGGTCACCAGTCCGCGCGCGCCGGCAACGATGCGGCCATCGTCCAGCTGGGCGATCGCGCGGATGTCCTGATCGGCCTGATGGCCGGGCAGTTCCAGCGTGCGGATGCTTCCATGCGCAGGGTCCACCGCTGCCACGTGACCGCGATTGAAGCCCAGCCAGACGATACCGTCGCGATCGGTGAACACGCTGCGCACGTTCTGGTCGATCTGCGCTCCCTGCGAACCGAACAGCGCGCGGCCGTCCAGCGTGTGCACGATCGACGGGCGAGTGTCGCAACGCGAGGCGGTCGATTCGGTGGCCGCCCACAATCCGCCGGAGCGGTCCAGAAACAGCGCGCGCACGATGTCGCCGCCGAGCG
This sequence comes from Dyella sp., assembly GCF_051962475.1. Classification (GTDB taxonomy): domain Bacteria; phylum Pseudomonadota; class Gammaproteobacteria; order Xanthomonadales; family Rhodanobacteraceae; genus Dyella_A. The sequence continues at coordinate 107,086 of NZ_JBQCCF010000036.1, read as the reverse complement.
AGCTGGGCCGGCCCGGGTCGTGGCGCAGCGCACTGGTTTCCCCGGTGCGTGGATCGAAGAGGGCGATGCCTATGCCGTCGGTGGCGATCCACAGCCGCCCGTCCGGCGCGGGCAGGATGTCCCGCACGGTGCGCCGCTGGATCGCCGGACTGACGGCGCCCAGGTTCGTCGGCAGGCGGATCTTTCCGTGGGGGCCGAGCGCTGCCACGCCCGCCGAGCCGGTGCCGACCCAGAGTACGCCGGCGGCATCCTCGCGCAGCGCCCAGATGTCGCTGGACAGCATCGCCCGCGCGGCGGCGTCGCCACGTTCCACCCGTTTGAATGCCGCGGCGCCGGGGCGCCCCACGTACAGCCCGTGCGCGGTGCCCGCCCACACGTTGCCGGAGCGATCCTGCAGCACCGAGAACAGCGTGTCGGTGGGTGCGCCCGCCGGCCGCTCCAGCGTCCGCAGATCCGCGCGCAGATGGATCAAGCCGCTCTGCGCGGCGATCCAGAAGCCGCCGGCGTGGTCCGGCGCCAACGCGTAGACGCGCGCGCCGGTGCCGTGTGCGGGCGAAGCGTCCAATCGCAGGAATCGGTTGCTGGCCGGGTCGAAATGCACAACGCCGCCGCTGGTGGTCGCCACCAGCACGCCGCCGTCCGGCGTGGCGGCCAGCGCGCGGACGTAGTTGTCCGGCAGGCCGCGGTCGTCGTCGGCCTGGCGGAACACCTGGGTGCGGTAGCCGTCGTAGCGCACCAGGCCGCCGAAGGTGCCGATCCACAACGCGCCATCGTCGGCCTGGGCGAAACTGGTAGTGGTGGCGTGGGGCAGGCCGCCGGCCACGGTGAGCTGCTCGAAAGCGATCTCGCGCCAGCGGTCCCACGGCGACCCCTGGCTGCCCGCGGCAAACGCCGGCGCCAGGCATAGCAGCCCGGTCATCAGCATCCACCAGCCGCGCCACCGTCTGCGCAAACCGGCGGCCGCCCACGCGGGGGCACTCGGGACGGCGGCGCGGATGCGGTCGGACAAAGCCATGCGGGGCGGCCTGGAAGCGCGCCGGCGCAGGGAGGCCGGCTCGCCGCGCATTCTAAAGGCAGGCCGCCGACGCTACGACCGGGCGCTCAGTGATTGCGTGCCACGGAGTAGTCGGCCAGCGCCAGCAGCGCGTCGCGATGCGCCGAGGCGGGCAGGACGTCCAGCGCAGCGTGGGCAGCGCGGGCGTGCTGCTCGGCGCGTGCGCGGGTGCGCTCCAGCGCACCGGAGTCGCGGATCGAGGCGATGATGCGGTCCAGCGAATCCAGCCCGCCGTGCTCGATGGCGTGGCGCAGCGACTGCGCCTGTTCCGCGCTGGCGCTCTTCAGCGCGTAGATCAGCGGCAACGTCGGCTTGCCCTCGGCGAGGTCGTCGCCGATGTTCTTGCCCAGCGTTCCGGCGTCGCTGACGTAGTCGAGCAGGTCGTCGGCGATCTGGAACGCGTAGCCCAGTTCCATCCCGTAGCTGCGCAGCGCCGTGACCTGCTCCTGCGGCAGGCCACCGAGCAGGCCGCCGAGCTCGGTGGCCGCAGCGAACAGCACCGCGGTCTTGCGCTCGATCACCGCCAGGTACGCCGCCTCGTCCACGTCGGCGTTGCCGATGTTGAGCAGCTGCAGCACCTCGCCCTCGGCGATGGTGTTGGTGGTGTCGGCGAGGATGCGCATGATCCGCATGTCGTCCAGTTCCACCATCAGCTGGAACGAGCGCGAGTAGAGAAAGTCGCCCACCAGCACGCTGGCCGCGTTGCCCCACAGCGCGTTGGCGGTCTTGCGGCCGCGGCGAAGGTCCGATTCGTCCACCACGTCGTCGTGCAGCAGCGTGGAGGTGTGGATGAATTCCACGATCGCGGCGAGCTTGATGTGCTTGTCCCCCGCGTAGCCGGCCGCCCGGGCCGCCAGCACGTGCAGCATCGGTCGCAACCTTTTGCCGCCGCCGGCGATGATGTGCTCGGCAATCTGGTTGATCAGCACCACGTCGGAGGCGAGCCGGGTGCGGATCAGCGTGTCGACGCGCTGCATGTCGCCGGCGGCCAGCTCGCGTACGCGGGTGAAGTCGTCGGGGCGGGAGGCGTCAGCGGGCATCGGGTTCTTTTGTCGTGGGAGTAGCCAGCGCACGATTATAGGGTTTGCGCGGCATCGGGCGCGCCCGCGTGCCAGCGCGACATGCCGCCGCAACGGCGCGGCACCGCCGCTTCGTATACTTGCCCGATGACTTTGTCCTGCCCCGTCGCGCCGTGAGCGCGCTTTCCCCGCTCGAACGCCGCAGCGCGCTGACCCTGGCCTGCGTGATCAGCCTGCGCTTGTTCGGCTTGTTCCTGATCATGCCGGTGTTCTCGGTGTACGCGAAGACGCTGCCGGATGCCACGCCGCTGCTGATCGGGATGGCTCTGGGCGTGTACGGGCTGGGCCAGATGTGTCTGCAGTTGCCGCTGGGCCTGCTGTCCGACCGCATCGGTCGCAAGCCGGCGATCAGCATGGGCCTGGGCGTGTTCGCCGCAGGCGGGCTGGTGGCGGCGATGTCGCACACGCTGACCGGCATTGTCATCGGCCGTGCCTTGCAGGGCATGGGCGCGGTGGCCGGCGCCGGTACCGCGCTGGCCGCCGACCTCACCCGCGAGGAAAACCGCAGCAAGGTGATGGGCATCATCGGCGTGTCGATCGGCATGGCGTTCCTGCTGGCGTTGATCCTGGGCCCGCCGCTGGAGGCCGTCGACGGGCTGCCGGGCCTGTTCGCCGCCACCTCCGTCCTCGCCCTGCTGGCGCTGGCGCTGCTGTGGTTGATCGTGCCTACGCCCGAGCGCGCGCGGGCGCCGGCGGCCACTACCTTCAGTGGCGTGGCGGCGATGCTGCGCGACCGCCGTCTGCTGGTGCTCAACGGTTCGGTGTTCTTCCTGCATCTATTGCTCACGGCCAGCTTCGTCGGCCTGCCGCTGCTGCTGGTGGACACGCTGCACCTGCCGGTGAGCCGGCATTGGGAGCTGTACCTGCCGGTGATGGCGATCGCCGCCTTCGTGATGGGCGCCAGCCTGCATCACATGAAGGAGATCGCGCAGAGCCTGCGCATCGTGATGGTGTGCATCGTGGTGATCGGCGTGGCGCTGCTGGGCTTTGCGCTGGGCGGCGATCACATCGCCCTGCTGGGCGTGGCGGCGGCGATGTTCTTCTCCGGCTTCAACCTGCTCGAGGCGGCGCTGCCCAGCCTGGTGTCGCGTCTGGCCCCGGCGACGCTGCGCGGCGCGGCGATGGGCGCGTATTCCACCAGCCAGTTCATGGGCGCCTTTGTTGGCGGGGCGGTCGGTGGCGTCGCACTGGGCCGGCTCGGGCCGTCCGGCGTATTCGCCTGCGCCGCCGCGCTGACCCTGCTGTGGCTGCCGCTGGTAATGCTGGGCGCGCGGCGCATTGCCGGCATGGATGCAGCCGCTCCGCCGACGCTCGATTGCAATGGGGCCGACCCGGCCCAATGATGGGCGCCTGCGGCCGGTTTCGGCCGCGCCAGGGAGGCCTGCATGGCTCACGAGCTCATCGCGCTGATCGCGCAGTACGGATTGCTGGTGGTGTTTTTCAACGTGCTGGTCGAACAGGCCGGTGCGCCCGTGCCGGCCGTACCCACGTTGATCGTCGCCGGCGCGCTGGCGGCCAGTGACCGGCTGCTGCTGCCGGGCGTGGTGCTGGCTGCGCTGGCCGCCTGCCTGCTCAGCGACACGGCGTGGTATCTCGCCGGCCGGCGCTTCGGTGCGGGCGTGATGCGCACGCTGTGCCGCATTTCGCTGTCGCCCGATTCCTGCGTGAAGCAGTCCGAGCTGCGCTTCGAGCGCTGGCGTGGACGCATGCTGCTGGTCGCCAAGTTCGTGCCGGGACTGTCCACCGTGGCGCCGCCGCTGGTCGGCGCCATGGGGCTGCGCGCGGGCGCGTTCGTGCTGCTCGACGGGCTCGGCTCGCTGCTGTGGGCCGGGGCAGCGGTCGGGCTGGGCTACGCCTTCGCCGACGAGGTCGACCGCGTGCTGGCGGCAATCGAGCGGGCTGGCACGGTGGCGCTGGAGGCGCTGTTCGCCCTGCTGCTGCTGTACATCGCGGCCAAATGGTGGCAGCGCCATCGCCTGCTGACGGCGCTGCGCATGGCGCGCATCTCGGTGGACGAACTGAACGAGGCGATCGCCGCCGGCCAGAATCCGGTGGTGGTGGACGTGCGCTCGTCCGCCTCGCGCCTGCTCGACGGGCGAGTGATCCCTGGCGCCTTGCTGGCCGATCTCGAAGGCGTGCACGTGGCGCTGGCCGACGTGCCGCGTGACCGCGAGCTGGTGATCTATTGCAGCTGTCCCAACGAGGTGTCCGCCGCCAAGGCCGCGCAGCTGCTGATGTCGCTGGGCTATCGCCACGTGCGCCCGCTACAGGGCGGGCTCGATGCCTGGGATGCCGCCGGCTACACGCTGGAGCACCTGCCCGGCGCGGCGCCCGCCGGCCGCGGCGGAGCGCTGGTCGCCCCCTCGCTGCGGGTTTGATCCAGCTCGCCTTGGCTGGGTACGGCGTGCGCCAGAATCCCGCGGCAGGCTGTCGGTAGCCTGCGGGGCCGGCGCCGGGTGCGCCGGAGGGTTGTCCTGCGGAGTACGGGGTGAAAGCCAGACGCCGGGTGTTGCGGGGCGCGTTCGTCGGAGCGGTGCTCGTGTTCGCTGTCGGAGGCGCGGTAACCGCCTGGGCGGTACTGCGCACGCGTGCCGACGCCCAGGCCATCCGCGACAGCCAGTTCCGCAAGGCCAGCGAGCAGTTGCGTCAGCAGGTGGCGTTGCGGCTTACCTTGCCGGCCTACGGCCTGGGCGGCCTGCGCGGGATGGTGCTGGCGATGCAGCGCCAGCCGGCGCCGGATGAGTTCCGCCGCGCGGTGCTGACGCGCGACCTGCCGCACGACTTCCCCGGCGTGTACGGCTTCGGCTTCATCGAGCCGGTATCGCGCGGCGAGCGCGACGCGTTCATCGCGCGCATGCAGCGGTGGTACGTGCGGCCCTTCACGCTGCGCACGGTCGGCACGCCCGAGCAGATGTACGTGATCCGCTCGATCGAGCCGATCGAGCGCAATGCGGCGGCACTGGGTCTGGACGTGGCTTCCGAAGCGGTACGTCGCGAGGCCGTGCGGCGCGCCGTGGCCGATCGGGCATTCGCCGTCACCGGGCCGATCCACCTGCTGCAGGGCACCGGTGTCGAGTTCGGCGCGCTGTATTTCCTGCCGGTGTATCGCGATGCCTCCCCAGGCGACCTGCTGGGCCTGGTCTACGCCGCGGTGGATTACGCCAGCATGCTCGAGGCGCAAGGTAGCGACGAACGGCTGGTGGATTTCACCCTGGCCGACGTCACCGCGGCGGCCCCGGTGATGGTGTATCCCATCGCAACCCGCACGGCGGCGAGTTACCCGTCCCGCTACGAGCGGCAGGCCGAGGTGAACGTGGGCGGACGACGACTGCGCCTGGTCATGCGCAGCATGCCGGTGTTCGACGCGGCGGTCGCGAACGACGCGGCCCAGGCGAGTCGGTTGGGCGTCGCCGGTGGTCTGCTCAGCCTGCTGATGGCGGTGGTCGCCTGGCTGCTGCTGGCCGGACGGCAGCGTGCGATCGACCTGACGCGTTCGATGACCCTGGAGCTCGACCGCCTGGCTATGGTGGCGCGCCTCACTACCGACGCGGTGGTGATCGCCGGCACCGATGGCCGCGTCGCGTGGAGCAACCCCGCCTTCGCCCGACTGATCGACCACTTGCCAGGCGACGTGCAGGGCCAGCTGCTGTGCCCGTTGCTGGGTGAGCAGCCAGGCGCAGATGACGCTTGCGCCACGGTACGGCGCGCCGTGCAGGAGCTGGCCTCGTTCCAGGGCGAGGTGTCGATGCGCAATCGCCGCGGCGAGCCGCTGTGGGTGGAGCTGGAAGTGCAGCGCATGCATGCCCGCGATGGGCGACTCACCGGGTTCATCGTGATCCTGGCCGACATCACTGCGCGACGCGCCATGCAGGACGCTTTGCAGGAAAGCCGTGCCTTCCTCCAACGCACGGGTGACGTCGCCGGTGTCGGTGGCTGGCGGATCGACCTGGCCACGCGCGCGATCACCTGGTCGGAGCAGGCGCGGCGCATCGTGGACATGCCTGCCGGCTATGTGCCGGCGCCGGGTGGCGCGCTGGCGCTGTTTGCCGAGGGCGACCGCACGCGCCTGCAGGTTGCCATGGATCGCGCCAGCGCCGGTGGCCAAGGATGGGATATGGAGCTGCCTTGCGTCACCTACGCCGGCCGCGCCATCTGGGTGCGCACGCTAGGTGAGGCGGAGGTGGAACAGGGTAAGCCAGTGCGCCTCACCGGCACGTTGCAGGACATCACCCGTCGCAAGCGCGCCGAACTGGCGCTGGCGGAGAACCGCGAGCTGCTGCGGGTCACGCTGCACTCGATTGGCGACGCGGTGATCACCACCGACGCGCAGGCCTACATCACCTGGATCAATCCTGCCGCGGCCACTCTCACCGGCTGGCAAGTCGGCGAAGCGGTGGGGCGCCCGATCGGCGAGGTGCTGCACCTGGTCAGCGAGGAAACCGGACACGCCGCCGGCAACCCGGTGTACACGGCGCTGGCGGAGGGGCGCGTCGTGGGGCTGGCGCACAACACGGTGCTGGTCGCGCGCGACGGGCGGCAAGTGGGCATCGCCGACTCCGCCGCGCCGATCCGCGACGACGAGGGCGTGCTGCGCGGTGCGGTGATGGTGTTCCACGATGTGACCGAGGCGCGCGCGCTGAGCCGCGAAATATCACACCAGGCCCGCCACGACGCGCTCACCGGGTTGCCCAACCGCGCCGAGTACAAGGAGCGCCTGCTGCGCTTCCTGCGTCGCGCTGCCGATGAGGGTGTGTGCGGCGCCGTGCTGTTCGTCGACCTGGATCACTTCAAGATCATCAACGACACCTGCGGCCACCACGCCGGTGACGAGGTATTGATGCAGCTGGCCGCATTGATGCGTGCCTGCGTGCGCCGGCACGACACGGTCGCGCGGCTGGGTGGCGACGAGTTCGCGATCCTGCTGGAAGAATGCACGCGCGAGCAGGGCGAGCGCATCGCGCAGGCCATCTGCGACGCCGCGGACGACTATCGCTATGTCACCGGCACCGAGCAGAGCTTCCGCGTCGGCACCAGCATCGGCCTGGTGCCGATCGAGGGCGGCACGCAGGCGCTCGATGCGGTGATGCGTGCGGCCGACATTGCCTGCTACATCGCCAAGTCCGGCGGCCGGGGACGTTTCCACACCTGGGCGGCGCAGGACGCCTCAGTGCAGGCGCAGGCCGGCGACGCCGCCTGGGGTGCTCGCATCGAGAGGGCGCTGGACCACCATGGGTTCCTGCTCTACGCCCAGCGCATCCAGCCGCTCTCCGAGCGTGCCAATGGCCACGGCTGGCATGCCGAGGTGCTGCTGCGACTGGCCGATGACGATGGTACGCCGGTGTCGCCCGCCGCCTTCATGCCCGCGGCGGAGCGTTATCAGTTGGCCAGCCGCATCGATCGCTGGGTGGTGCAGAGCGTGTTCGACCTGTTGTCGGACTGGCACCAGCGCGTGGACATGCCGGCGATGCTGTCGCTCAACCTGTCCGGCCAGTCGATCGGCGATCGCGCGTTCCACGATTTCGTCGACGGCCTGATCGTGCGCGCGCGCTTCGACGTGCGCCGGCTGTGCTTCGAGATCACCGAAACGGCCGCGATCACCAACCTGGCCGATGCGCGGGCGTTCCTGGAGGCCATGCGGCGGCGAGGCATCCGCATTGCGCTGGACGACTTTGGCGCTGGCGTCGCCTCGTTTGGCTACCTCAAGCACCTGAGCGTGGACTACCTCAAGATCGATGGCCAGTTCGTGCTCGGCCTGGCCAGCGATCCGCTCGACCAGGTGTCCGTGCGCAGCTTCTGCGAGGTGGCCCGCGTGCTGGGCATCCAGACTATCGCCGAATGCGTGGAGCGCGAGGAGTTGATGGCGATCGTCGCCACCTTCCCGGTCGACTTCGCGCAGGGCTACCTGATCCACCGCCCCGAGCCGCTGGCTCGATTGTTCGGCATGACCACGCCCGCCGACGAATGATGCGGCGCCGTCAGGGAATAGAGCAGCGCCCATCCAGTGGCGCCTGCCGCGCCTGCATCATCTCAGCCGGCCTGGCGGGACGCTCGTCCGTAGGGTTGAACTCGATCCGCGCGCGCACGTTATCGCCGTTACTGGCGTGCACGTTGGCCAGACCCACGAAGCGCAGCAGCGAGCGGCTGCGCGCGTCGTAGGCCACGTCGATGTGCGGCAGGGCGAAGCCGATCCAGCTAGCCAGGCTCAGGCGGTACTGGCGGGCGGGGCGTCCTTCCACGACGGCGTCCTCCACCCGCTTGACGCTGAACTTCAGCGTGCCCAGCCGGCTCGGGATCACGAACGGCACCGTGTCCGACTCGCCGCGGCCCAGGCGATCCCAGTGACTGCGGATGTAGGCGTCGAAGCCGGCGTCGATCACCGGCAGCGGCGTGGTATCCAATGGCTTGCTGCGCTCGGCGGCCGTGGTGTTGGCGCGCACGAACACCACGCGCTGGTCGCCCACGCGCCGCACGCCCTCGCGATAGCCGGTACGGCCATCCACCAGCTCGAAGTCCGGCGCCTGGGCGTGGCCGTCGTCGTGCAGCAGCTTGCGGGCAAACGCGCGCCCGTCCGGGCAGCGGTACAGCACCAGTCGCGCCGGCCCTTGCGCATCGTCGAACAGCCAGTGCGACTCGCGGTACATCACGTGGCCGTCACCGGTGGCGTAGGCCGTGCCTTCGAGCTGGCGAATGCCGGCATCGGGCGTGGGCGTTTGGGCGGCAGCGAGGCCGGTGCCGGCAAGCAGCAGGGTCAGCGCGGCCGCACGGGTGGCCGGCGACAGGGCGGTGGTCACGCGCATTCTCCTTGCCGGAAACGGGATGCCCAGCCGCCAGCGGCGTCGGGCAGACCCCGGTATGTACGGGCGCAGCACGGCGGCGGATGCGGCCCGGCGCGGTCGCGGGCACGCCGAAAGGGGAGCGGCCGGCTATGATAGGCAGTCCGTCGGGCGCGGCTACCGCCAGCCGCCCGGCTACACCAGACCGTCGGCCGGCGATGCGCGCGCCGGCCCAGCAAAGCGAGGTAGTCCCATGGCACGCGGTATCAACAAGGTCATCCTGGTCGGCAATCTGGGCGCGGACCCGGAAGTGCGCTACACCTCCAGCGGCACGGCGATCACCTCGCTCAGCGTGGCCACCTCCGAGAGCTGGACCGACAAGCAGAGCGGCGAAAAGCAGGAGCGCACCGAGTGGCACCGCGTGAAGCTGTTCGGCCGCCTGGCCGAGATCGCCGGCGAATACCTGAAGAAGGGCCGCCAGATCTACATCGAAGGCTCGCTGCGCACCGACAAGTACACTGACAAGCAGGGCGTGGAGCGCTACAGCACCGACATCGTGGCCAGCGAGATGCAGATGCTCGGCGGCGGCGGTGAAGGCGGCGGCATGGGCGGCGGTGGCGGTGGTGGCGGCTACCAGCAGCGCGGCCAGGGCGGCGGTGGTGGCGGCCGTTCGGGCGGTGGTGGCAACCGCGGCGGCGGCGACTACAACCGCGGCGGCAACGACATGCCGCGCCAGGCACCCGCGCCGGCCGACACCGGCGGCTTCGACGACGACGACATCCCGTTCTGATCGAAACGGTCAGGCCTCGACAAAAAGCCCGCAGCGATGCGGGCTTTTTGCTTGTGCGGAGTCGGTGTGGATCAGGGCTGGCCGATCACCAGCACGGTGAAGCTGTCCGGCAGCATCTCCGGCCAGCCGCGGGCGTTCTTCTTGGCGCCCGGCGTGGCGGCGGAGAGGTAGAGGCGGTGGGTCTGCGGATCGAGCGTCATGGTGCGCGCGCTCTTCTGCGTGGGAACGGTGGCGGCGACGGTGTAGTGGTCGGCGTCGTCTTCGTGCACGGCGGTGATCGTGCCGCTCTGTCCGTTGGAACTGTAGATCGTGCCGGTGGCCGGGTCGAAGGCCGCCGCGTCGGGGCCGTTGCCGATTGCCACCGTGGCGACCTGCTTGCCGGTTTCAGCATCGGTCACCGCCATGATGCGGTTGTCGCACACCGAGAACAGGCGATGGTGCGCGTTGTCCAGCGCCAGTCCGCTGGGCGACTCGCACGGCGCCAGCGACCAGGTATGCAGCACGGCGTTGCTGTGCGAGTCGAGTTCGACCAGCTCGGCCTTGTCCTCGATGTTCACGTAGACGTGGCCGGCGCCATCGGCCTGGGCGAACTCCGGCTTGCCGGGCAGAGCGATGGTGGCGATCACCGCGCGCTTGGCCGGGTCGATCACGCTGGCCGAGGCGCTGCGGCCGTTGAAGGTGAACACGTGGTGCGAGGCGGAGTCGTAGAGGATCGCGTCCGGGTTCTGGCCGGTGCCGGCAACGGTGCCCAGCGGCTTGAGCGTGGCCAGGTCGAACACCGTCACCGAGGCGCTCGCGCCGTTGCTGGTGAAGCCTTGCCCGAGATCGTCGGCGACGGCGGCGCCGTGCACGCCGGCAGTATTGGCGATGGTGCCGACTGGCTTGCCGTTGGCCAGGTCCACCACTACCACGCGGTCGCCGCGGCTGACGAACAGATGCCGGTGCGGTGCATCCACGGAGAGGTAATCCCAGCCGCCGTGGCCGCCCAGCGGCCAGCGGTCGATCACTTTCAACGGAGCCGCACCGCCGGCGTGCGCGGGAGCGAACGGCGCCAGCAGCAGGGCGAGTGCGAGAGGCAGGGCCGAGCGCAGCGGTGGCTTCATGGTGGTTCCCTTACGGTGGGTGAGGTGAGCGTGGAGGCGATCAGGCCGCGGCACGGCGATGCCGGCGCAGCACGGCATACAGCACCGGCATCACCAGCAACACCAGCGGAAGTTGCAACAGCATGCCGGCGATGATGGCCACCGCCAGCGGCTGCTGCATCTGCGAGCCCTGGCCGATCGCCAGCGCCAGCGGCAGCAGGGTCAGGATGGCGGCGAGGGTGGACATCAGGATCGGCCGCGTACGGTGCTGGCCGGCGCGACTCAGCGCATCGTGCAGCGGCAGCTCGCGCTGCGCCTCGTCGTCGTCGGCCTGCTGCAGCTCGGAGAAATAAAAGATCGCCACCTCGGTGACGATGCCCACGATCATCGTCATGCCCATCATCGAGGAGATGTTGAGCTCGATGCCGGTCAGCCACAGCCCGATGAACACCGCCGGCAGCGCCAGCAGCGGCATGGCCAGGATCGCCAGCGCCACGCGGAAACTCTCGTACAGGAACAGCAGCAGGGTAAACACCAGCGCGATCGCCGCCACCATCACGATGGTGAGCCCGCGGAAAGCCTGCTGCTGCTGCTGATAGAGGCCGCCGAGCTGATAGAACATGCCTTTCGGCAGTACGCCGGGTTTGGCCAGCGCGGCCTTCACGTCGGCGATCGCCGAGCCCAGGCTGCGGCCGCTGATGCGTCCAGTCACCGCGACCATGCGTTTGAGGTTGTCGCGGGTGATCTGCGGCTGGCCCTGCACCGGCGTCAGCGTGGCCACCTGCGACAGCGGCAGCAGGTGGCCGTCGGCGGCGCGGATCGGCAGCGACGCGATCTGGTCAAGACGCCTGCGTGCGCTCTCGGGAATGCGCACGCGCACGCCGACCAGCTTGCCGCCGGTGGGCAGACGCGCGGCCACGGTGCCGTCGATCGCTGCGTTCACCTGATCGACCACGCCCACCGGATCGAGCCCCAGCAGACCCGCACGGGCCGGATCGACATGGATGTCCAGCGCGTCGCCGGCCGGGTTGATGCCGTCGCGTACGCCGACCACGCCGTTGATCTTGTCGACCAACGCGGCCACCTTGCCGGCGGTGGCGCCGAGCTGCTTGGGATCGTCGCCGTACAGCTGCACCTCGATCGGCTGCGGCACCGCCACCAGGTCGCCGATCAGGTCTTCCATCAGCTGCGCCAGTTCCACGTCCAGCCCCGGCACCTGCGCTTCCACCTTGCTGCGCACTTGCTCCATCACCTGCTCGGTGCTGGGTCGCGGACCGCTCTTCAAGCGCACGAAGAAGTCGCCCTCGTTGGCCTCGGTGAGGCCACCGCCGAGCTGCAGGCCGGTGCGCCGCGAGTAGGTGTCCACATAGGGATTGGCGCGGATGATCGCTTCCACCTGACGTAGCAGGCGATCGGTTTCCGCCAGCGAAGTGCCCGGGTCGGAGCGGTAGTCGAGGATGAAGCCGCCCTCGTCCATGCTCGGCATGAAGCCGGTGCCCACTCGCGTGTAGGCAAAGCCGCCGACCACCAGCAAAGGCACCACCAGCCACAGGATCAGCAGCGGCCGCTTCAGCCACGCCTGCAGCGTGCGCTCGTAGCCGGCCATCATGCGCCGGGTGAAGCGCCCGGGAGGATGCTCGGCGCGGTGACGCTTGTCGAGCAGGCGTTCGGCCAGCAGCGGCACGGCGATCCAGGTCAGCAGGTAGGAAATGATCAGCGCGCTGGCCATGGTCAGCGACAGCGCCTTGAAGAACGCGCCGGTGACGCCGGAGAGAAACGCCAGCGGCAGGAAGATCACCACCGTGGCCGCGCTGGAGCCGGTCAGCGGGCGAGTGAACTCCCAGGCCGCGCCGGCGATGCGCGCGTGCGTCTGCTCGTCGCCGCTGTCGCTGCCGAGCCTGCGCATGATGTGTTCGAGCATCACGATCACGTCGTCGATGATCAGGCCCACCGCGGCGGCCATGCCGCCCAGCGACATCATGTTGAAGCTCATGCCCAGCACGCGCAGCAGCAGTACGGTGATCGCCAGCACGGCGGGCACCACGATCAGCGCGATGAAGATCACCCGCGTGTTGCGCAGGAACGCGAACAGCACCAGCCCGGCCAGCGCGATGCCGATCAGGATCGCGTCGCGCACGCTGCCGGCGGCGTGGGTCACCAGCTGGGTCTGGTCGTACCAGTTGGCCAGGTTCACCCCGGCCGGCATCTGCGGCGCGAAGTCGGCCAGGTGCTGCTTCACCTCGCGGGCGATCTGCACGCTGTTGCCGTCGGGCTGCTGGTAGACCTGCAACAGCACCGCGTTCTGGCCGTCGGCGTTGACCTTGATCCACTGCGGCACGTGATCGAGCCGGATCGTCGCCACGTCGCGCAGGCGCACCATGCCGTCCGGCGTGGCGCGCAGCACGATGTCGCCCAGCGCGGCGATCGTCCGCGGCTGGTTGTCCGCCAGCAGCAGGTACAGCTTGTAGTGGTCGGACACGCGGCCCATCGCGTCGACGGTGGCGGCGCGGGTCACGGCCTGGCTGACGTCGGCGAGGCTGAGGCCGAACGCGCGCAGCTTGGCCGGATCGACGTCGGCGTGGAACTCGGCCACCTCGCCGCCCTGCACGCCTACCTGCGCCACGCCGTTGATGCCGCTCAGCAGCGGACGCAGCTGGTACTCGGCCAGGTCATGCAGGGCGGTGGGCGAGAGCGTGTGCGAGCGCAGGCTGTAGGCCAGTACCGGGAAGGTGGTGGGGTCCATCCGCCGCGTTTCGAGCGCGGTGCCGGCCGGCAGTTGCGGCAGGATCTGCCCGGCGGCGGCGTTCACCTCCTGCAGTGCGGCGGCCATGTCCGCGCCCCAGTCGAAGGTGACCGCGATCTCGGCGCTGCCGCGGCTGGTGGTGGAACGCACGTCGCGCACGCCGCGCACGCGGCGCACCGCTTCCTCTACCGGCGTAGTCACCTCGATCGCCATCTGGTCGGCCGGGCGGTCGCCCGCGTCCAGCGTTACCTGCACGCGCGGAAACGCGACGTTGGGAAAAAGCGCCACCGGCATCAGGAACGCGCTGGCGATGCCACCGAGCGCCAGCATTAGGGCGAGAAACAGCAGCGAGCGCCGGTGCCGTTGCATCCACAGCGAGAGGTTCACCGTGCCGACTCCTGCACGGCGTCGCCGTCCTGGAGTTCGTATACGCCCTGCACGATCACCGGGGCCTTCGTATCGAGTGACCCGAGCACGCCCACCGGATCGCCGTCGGGGCTGCGCAGGGTCACGTCGACGCGCTTGGCTTTGCCATGATCGAGCTGGAACAGGTAGTCGCCGTGATCGTCGTGTAGCACGGCGTCGCGCGGCACGGCCCAGGCGGTGACGTCGCGGGTCTCGATGGTGGCCTGCAGCGGCGTGCCGGCCACCAGCGTGGCGCCGGCCTGCGCCGGCAGGCTGACCCGCGCCGGCAGCAGGTGGCTCTGCGGATCGATCGACGCGCCGATCATCGTCAGCGTGCCGGCGAGTGTGGGGGCGTCGCCGTAGGCGCCGCGCAAGCGCACCGCCATGCCGGCGTGCAGCTTGCTGCCGTCCGGCGGCTGCACGCCCAGTTCGGCGACCAGCGCCTGATCGGGCGTGAAGGAAAGCAGCGCTGCGTTGGCGGTGAAGCGCTCGCCCTGGCCGACGTTGCGGCTGGTCACCACACCGTCGGCCGGTGCCGTCACCGTCTCCTCGGCCGCGCCGCCACCCAGCGCGCGTTGCGCGGCGAGCGTGGCCTCGGCATCAGCCAGCGCCTTGCGCGCCGCGGCCAGTTGCGACTGCGTCGCCAGTCGCTGGCGGGCCAACGCCTGGAAGCGGACGAGCTCGCTCTGCGCGAGTTGGCGTGCGCTCAGTGCCTGGCGATACGCGTTGCGGGCGGCCGGGTCCGGCGCGATCACCAGCAGCGGTTCGCCGCGCCGCACGCGTTGCCCGGCGCTCACCATCAGCGCCTGCACCTGACCGCCGTGGCCGAGGTCGATCATGCGGGCGCGCTGCGGATCGCTGACCGCGCTGCCCCAGGCCTGCACGGTGTCATGGAAGGCTTGCTGCTTGGGCACCATGGTGGTGACGGCGACCGCGCCGCGCGCGCCGGCCGCGCTGCCAGAGTCATGATCGTCGCCCTGGCCGCTGGAGCATCCGGCCAGCAGGGCGGCCAGCGGCAGCCACAGCAGCAGCGGGCGGAGGGAAGGCATGACGCGGATCGGCATCATGGCGTGGCGGCTCGTGCGGGTGGGGACGCGGGAGTGAGATCGGTGCTGCCCAGCAGCGCGCTCAGTGCGATCGCGGCGGTGGCGCGCCGCTGGCGCAGGTCCAGTCGGTCGAGGTCGGCGCCGAGCGCGTTGGCGCGGATCGTCAGGTAGGTCGGCCAGTCCAGCTCGCCGTGCTGCCAGGTGAGCTCGGCGGCACGGCGCGCCTGTGCCAGTTCGTGGGCGTGGCGGTCCTGCGCGGCGGCGGCGCGGGTCAGCGTGGCCAGGTCGTCGGTGAGACGGCGGATGTCGGTGCGCGTGGCGAGCACGCGCGCGGCGTAGTCGTCGCGCAGCTGCTGGCGGGTCGCCGTGGCGATGGCGATGTTGCCCCGGTTGCGGTCGAACAGCGGCAGCGTGATGCCCAGCGTGACGCCGTGGGTGTAGACCGCGCTGGTGTCGCGCGCGGTGTTGAAGCCGAGCGTGATCGCCGGGAACTGCGCGCGGATCGCGCCGCGCAGGTTTGCCTCCTGCGACGCGTAGCCGGCCTGCAGGGCGAGCAGGTCGGGCCGGTGCTGCGGCAGCGCATCCAGCGCGCGTTGTACTGCGGCGGGTGACGGGTCGTCGCGCCACGGCGGGCCGACCAGGTCGATCGGCGCATCCTGCGCCAGGCCCAGCAGGCCGTGCAGGTCGGCCTCGGCCTGATGCAGCGCCACGGTGTTGTCGTCCAGGCGGTGGCGTACGTCGGCGAGCGCGTTGAGGCCGGCGCTTGCGGCATCGTGGGTGAGGTTGCCGGCGCGCAGTGCGGTCTGCACCTGTGCAGCCAGCGGCGCCAGCGCGTCGCGCTCGCGTCGCAGCCGAACCTCCTTGGCCTGCAGCGTGGTCACCTGCTCGAACAGCACGCGCGCCTGCGTCACGGTCTGCCACTCGGCCCACAGCAGGTCCAGGTTCACCTGCTGCGTCTGGCTGCGGGCGGCGGCAACGCGCGACGAACGGTTGAGCAGGGCGGCCAGGTCGGCGCTGATGCCCGCGCTGTATGCGCTGGTGAGGCCGGGGGCGTTGCTGCGGGGAAAATCCGCGCCCAGGGCGAGCTGGGGGTCCGGCAGCAGACCGGCGGCGAACGCCTGCGCCCGCGCCAGGCCCAGCGCATCGCGCTTGGAGCGCAAGTCCGGGTTGTTCGCCACCGCCAGCGTGGCCAGCTCGGTCACGTCCAGCCCGTCGGCGGGATCGAAGCGATGTGCCGGCAGCCACGCGTGCGCCGGCAGCGGGGCGCTGAGCTGGCCGACGCTGCCCGCCCCGCGCCCGGCCGGCAGCGGCAGCGGACGATAGGCGGCGCAGCCGGCCAGCAGGGTGAGCGCCAGCGCAGACAGGCCGCGGCCAAGGCGCGCCGTGACGGCTGGGTGGCGACCGGATCGCGCGATGGGGCATCGATGCATGAAGCTCTCTCAAGCGGACGGATCGACAGACGCCGCGCCACCCGGGGCGGCGACGCAGCAGACTGCCATCATCGCGGCCGCTCCTTTGCTCCAGCTTAGGGACGATCGGAGCCTCCCCAGCTGTGGCACCGACCATCGCCGGCAGGGCTGACGTAAGGTTGCGCCAAGCCGATCCGGTCATCATGGGGTGGCGGCAAGCGGAAGGAGTCAGCGGCGTGCACATCATCCTGGTCGAAGACGATGCCCAGCTCGGTGGGGCGATCCAGCGTGCGCTGGAGCGCCTGAGCTACACCGTCACCTGGCTGCGCGACGGCCGCAGCGCCAGCGCGGCACTGGCCGATCGCACCGCCGACCTGGTGCTGCTGGACCTGGGCCTGCCCGGTCGCGACGGCCTGGACGTGCTCACCGCTGCGCGCCGCGCGCAGGTGGATACGCCGGTGATCGTGATGACCGCCCGCGACGGTCTCCAATCGCGCGTGAAGGGGCTCGACGCCGGCGCCGACGACTACCTGGTCAAGCCGTTCCACCTCGACGAGCTCGCCGCACGCATCCGTTCGCTGATGCGCCGCCATCACGGGCGCGCGGTGAACCGCATCGAGGCCGGTGCGCTGTCGCTGGATCTGGAGAGTGCCGAAGTGCGCTTTCGCGACGAGCCGGTGGAGCTCACCCGTCGCGAGTTCGCCCTGCTGCAGCAGCTGATGGAGCGCGCCGGGCAGATCGTGCGCCGCGAGCACCTGGAGAACTCGATCTACGGGCTGGACAACGTGGTGGGCCGCGGCGCGCTGGAAGTGCTGGTCCACTCGCTGCGCCGCAAGCTGGGCGCGGACACCGTGCGCACCGTGCGCGGCTTCGGCTACATGCTGCCGCGGGAGCCGCAGTGAGCGCGGCCAGCCTGCGCTGGCGGCTGGGCTGGCTGGTCATCGCCACGCTGGCCGTGGTGCTGGTGCCGCTGGGCATCATCAGCTTCCGCGCCACGCTGGTGGAGGTGACCGAGCTGTCCGATGCGCGGCTGGCCCAGTCGGCCCGCACGGTCGACCTGCTGGTGCGCGAGGCGGGCCTGGACGCCCTGCGCGCACGCGCGGATCGCGCGGCGCCGGCGCCACCGCGGCTGACCATCCCGGTGGCAGGGCACGAAGTGGAGACCGAGGTCGGCTTCCGCGTCACCGATGCCTCGGGCGCCGTGCGGCTGGAGTCGGCCAATTTCGCCAGCGTGCCGCGCACCACCGCGAGTCCCGACGGTTTCGGCCAGCTGGTAATCGACGCGATGCACTGGCGCACCTACACCCTGCGCGATCCGGCGTCGGGCATCACCATCCTGGCCGGCGAGCGCTACGACAGCCGCAACGACATCACCCGCGCGCTGTGGCTGGATCATGCCTTGCCGCTGCTGCTCGGGATGCCGTTAGTGGCGCTGCTGGTGGGCTGGGCGGTACGTCGCGGCCTGCGTCCGCTCGACCGCCTCGCCGACACGCTGCGCCGCCGCGCACCGGGCAGTCGCGAGCCGGTCGACCTGACGCCGCTGCCGCCGGAACTGCAGCCGATGATTGCCGCACTCAACGACCAGCTGGCCCGTCTGGAGGACGCGCTGGAGCGCGAGCGCCGCTTCAGCGCCGACGTGGCGCATGAGCTGCGCACGCCCATCGCCAGCAGCCTGATCAACGTGGAGACGGCGATCGGCAGCCACGATCGCGCCAGCACCGATCTGGCACTGGGGCAGACCCAGCAGGCGCTCACCGTGCTGGCACGGCGGGTGGAGCAGTTGCTGGCGCTGGCCCGGATCGAGGCCGGTGCGGCCGCGGCGCACGCGCGGGTGGATCTGCGCGACATCGCGATGGAGGTGATCGACGAGCTCGCGCTGCCGATCGCCGACTGGAGCGTGGAGCTGGCGCTGACGCTGCCGCCGCAGCCGCTGGTGGTCGAGGGCTTCGCCGCCGGCCTCGCCGCGTTGCTGCGCAACCTGGTGGAGAACGCGCTGCGGCACGTGCCG
The DNA here is from genome assembly GCF_051962475.1 of Dyella sp. GTDB lineage: Bacteria > Pseudomonadota > Gammaproteobacteria > Xanthomonadales > Rhodanobacteraceae > Dyella_A. The sequence continues at coordinate 88,697 of NZ_JBQCCF010000036.1, read as the reverse complement.
CAAGGCGGCGCGGTGGAACTGCGCGTGGAGGCGCAGGCGGACACCGCGATGATCGAAGTGATCGACAACGGCCCGGGCATCCCGCCCGAGCGTCGCGACGAGGTGTTCGCCCGCTTCCACCGCGAACCCGGCGGGCGCGGCGACGGCTACGGATTGGGCCTCTCCATCGTGCAGCGCGTGGCGCAGACGCACCGTGCGCGGATCGAGCTCGACGATGCGCCCGGCGGGCGAGGATTGTGCGTGCGCGTGTGCATCCCGCTCGCGCGGATGAACGCCAGCACCATGCCGTCGTCGACCTAATAGCGCGCTAAGCACACCGCGTGATCATGGTCTGGCGACATGCCGTCGCCTGCTTCAGGAGTTGCCATGAAATCCTTCGTTTGCTCATGCGCCGTCGCCCTGCTGGCGCTGTCCGGCGCCGCCTCGGCGGCCACCGCTGCCGAGGCCGCCAAGGCCCGTATCGACATACCGCATGCGCGCACCATCGCGTTGAACACCTACCCGGGCAAGATCGTCAAGGAAGAGCTGGAAAAGGAACGCGGCGGCAGCGGCCTGCGCTACACCTTCGACGTCAGCGGCAGCAAGGGCACCCGCGAGATCGGCGTGGACGCGGTGACCGGCAAGGTGCTGGAAAACTCCGATGAGAGTCAGGACAACGACTGAGTTCCCTCAAGCAGACGCGCGACGTCCGCGACGTCGTGCATGCGCCTGCCCGGCGGCAAGCATCACTTGAAGCGGTGCACGAACCCTACCTGGAAACCACCGGGCAGCCAGCCGAGGATCAGCGGCGAGTGGCGTCGTGCCGACCAGATGCCAATGCCGGTGCCCAGCGCGGCGCCGACCAACACGTCGCTCTGCCAGTGGCCGCGCACCTTCATGCGCGCGACCGCGTCGTAGGCAGGCAGCAGCACCAGCGCGTAGACCGCGGGGTGATCCTGGCCGTAGTTGGCGATGAACGGCGTGACCGCGGCGGAGATCGCCGCCACCTCACCGCTGGGAAAGCTCTGTGCGCTGGAGCTCTTGAACCACTGGTTGGGGCTGGCGGTCTGCGACGGCCGCTCGCGGCGGAAGGTGTACTTCATGCCTGTCGCAGCCACGCCGGTGATCACCATCGAATCGACCGAGCGCCAGAACGTGTCGCCCAGCTTGCTGTCGTCACCCAGCGCGAGCGCGCCCACACCCACGGTGAGGATGCTGCCGTACAGCAGCGCCTTCTGGTTGTTGCGGTTCCAGATGCCGCTGTTGTCGTAGTGCAGCCGGTGGTCGATGCCGAATGGTCCGCCCGCGGCATACGCGTTGCTGCCGACGAGGGTGGCAAGAGAAAGCAGGACGACGAATAGACGACGCATGATCAGGCTCCCCGTGCGACGGGCGGCGTGGGCCCGGTGCACCGGTGACGCTAGGCGCCGAGGCTTTCCTTCTGCTTACGTGCGAGGCAGCGTAAGCACATGCGGGTGGTGCCGGATTGACGCAGCTCAACTGCGCGCGGGGACGAACGCCGCCCGCTCGGCGTCGGTGAGCGGCAGCGGCAGGGCGCGGCCTTCGCGCTGCGAGGCGAAGCCGGTGTCGATCACCGCCATCACCGCCAGGGCCTCGATCGGTGTCACCGGCCAGGATGATTTGCCGGCGATGGCGTCGCGCAGGGCGGCGTAATATCGGCGCTGGTCGCCAGCAGCTACCGGCAGCGCGCGCTCATGGCCGTGCGCGTCGATCACGGTGAGCGTATCGGCGTCGTCGCCCCAGCCGGCAGCGCCAGGCGTGAGGCCGGCCAGCAGCTGGGCTTCCTGGCGATCGGCACCGGTCTTGATCAGGCTGCCGCGCGTGCCATGCACAACGAAGCGCCGCGCGCCGCCGGCGACCAGCATGCTGGCGTGCATGATCACCTGGCGCGCGCCGTAGTCCAGCCGCACATGCGCCCAGTCGTCGCTGAGCCCGCCCGCGCGCTGGGTCGCGAGCGCAGCATGCACACGCTCGGGCAGGCCGAACAGCTGCAGCGCCTGGTCGACCAGATGCGGGCCGAGGTCGTACCAGATACCGGCGCCGGGGCCGGCCGATTCGCGCCAGCGACTACGCACGGTGGGGCGATAGCGGTCGATATGCGATTCGAAATGCATCACCTCGCCGATCGTGCCCTCGTCGATCCCCTGCTTCACCGCGAGGTAGTCGCTGTCCCAGCGGCGGTTGTGGAACACCGAGAGCGTGCCGGGCGAGTCTCCCGCCAGCGCGATCAGGGTGCGTGCCTCGGTCAGGTCCAGCGCCATCGGCTTGTCGATCACCACGTGCCGGCCGGCGCGCAGGGCGTCGGCGGCCAACGGGGCGTGGGTGTCGTTGGGCGTGGCGATCACCACCACGTCGAGGCTGTCGTCGGCGATCAGTGCGGCAGGCGTGTCGTGCACGCGAATGGTCGGCAGGTCCGCGTGCACCTTGGCGGCATCGCGCGAGGCGACGGCCGCGAGTTCGAGGCCGGGCGTCGAACGGATCAACGGTACGTGGAAGGTCTTGCCGGCGTAGCCGTAGCCGATCAGGCCGAGGCGAAGCTTGGGAAATGCGGAAGGCATGACAGTGTCCTGCGGAAGCGTTCGTTCGCGACCAGCCTATACCGACCATGCATGCCGGCGGCGTGTCGAAAAAAGAAGGCCCGCCATCGGGCGGGCCTTGTCACATCAGGCGGAACGACTTACTGGACGGTAAGCTTGTCGTTGCCTCGATCCGCATCCGGCAGATCGTGCTTGGCATCGAGCACCGCAGACCGCACCGGCTGGTCGCCGTCCACGTGCACCACGTAGCTCGTGTGCTGCATCCAGGTCTCCACCGGCACGCGCACGTCGCGCTGGCTGCCGTCGGCGTAGGTCACCTGCAGCGTGTTCGGCAGCACGAGCTTGTCGTGGTTGGACACGGTGATGTCCGCGCCGTTCTTCCAGCCGCCATTCGCCGGGGCGACCTTGTCCACGCTCATGTCGAAGGGCCAGTTGTGTACGAACCAGCCGCGCCAGAACCAGTCGAGGTCTTCGCCGGCTTCGCTGGCCATGAAGCGGAAGAAATCCGACGGGCTCGGGTGCTTGTACGCCCAGGTGGCGACGTAGCGGCGGAACGCAGGGTCGAAGCGCTCCGGGCCGATGATCTGCTCACGCAGCAGCACCAGACCGAAGGCGGTCTTGAAGTAGGTGATCGGGTGGCGGTACTTCTCCTTCACCGCGTCGGCGTAGGTCATCGGCGGCGGCGCGGCGGGATCGGCCAGGATCGCGGCGATCTGCTCGGCCGGCGTGCCCTTGCCCGGCGCGTATTCGCTGTCGCGCTTGGGGGCGAACTTGCCGCCGTCGAACGCCTCGGCCTCGTACACGTCGACGAAGGTGTTGAAGCCCTCGTCCATCCATGCGTCGCGGCGCTCGTTGGAGCCCACGATCATCGGGAACCAGGTGTGGCCGATCTCGTGGGCGATCAGCATGCGCAGGCCGGGACCGGCCGCCTTCTTGTGGTCGAAGGTGATGCCCGGGTACTCCATGCCACCGGCGGTGCCCGCTTCGTTGATCGCCACCGGATAGGGGTAGGGGAAATAGGTCTTGGAGAAGAACTCCACCGACTTCTTGAGGTTCTGCGTGGCCACGCCCCAGGCCTTGTCGCCGGCGCTCTCCACCGGGTAGGCGGACATCGCCAGCGCGGTCTTGCCACCGGGCAGGTTCATCCGCGCGGCGTCCCAGATGAACGCCTTGGACGCGCCGAAGGCGACGTCGCGGGTGTTCTTCATGGCGAAGTGCCAGGTCAGCGTGCCGCCCTGCTTGGGGCGCGAGGCGGGGTCGGTGACTTCCGCGGCGGAGCGGATCATCACGGTGGCGTCGCTGTGGCGGGCTTCGTCCAGTCGCTTGAGCTGAGTTTTGGTCAGCACTTCCTGCGGATTGAGCAGCTCGCCCGAGCCGACCACGATCATGTCCGACGGCACGGTGACGCGGTAATCGAAGTCGCCGTACTCGAGATAGAACTCGCTGTTGAGGAAGGGCTGCGTGTCCCAGCCGCGTAGGTCGTCGTAGACGCACACGCGCGGGTACCACTGCGCCATCTCGAAAATATCGCCCTGCTTGTTGGCGTTCCAGTCGGTGCGGCCGCCGAATTCGCCCGGCACGGTGTAATCCCAGGTGATGTGCAGCTTGAGCTTGCCGTCGTGTGCCTTCAGCGGGGCGGGCAGGGTGACCTGCATGCGGGTATCGCTGATCACCCAGGCGGCTTTCTGGCGATGGCCGGAGGCGTCTTCCACTTCCACCGAGCGGATGTGTTCGCCGTCGGTGAACTCGGTGGGGAATTTCTCGTCGCCGAACGCGCCGCGCGCGTCCTTGCGGTAGCGGTTCTGCTCCACCTGCAGCCAGATCACGTCGAGCGCGTCGGGGCTGTGGTTGGTGTAGGTGATGGTTTCCGTGCCCGAGAGCCGGCGCGTGGCCGGGTCGAGCGTGGCCTGGATCGCGTAGTCGGCGCGGTTCTGCCAGAACATCGGGCCGGGCTTGCCGCTGGCGTCGCGCATGGCATTGGCCGGATGCGGCCAGGCGAAGGGCGCGAAGGTTTCCAGTGGATCGAAGTGCGAGGTGGGCACGGCCTCGGCGGCAAGCGCGCCGGCGGCGGCAAGGGACAAGAAGGCGGCAGCGAGCGGGCGGAGCAGCGATACGGTCATGCGGGCCTCGTGATGGTCAGGGCATGCCTCCCGCGCGGATCACGGCGAGCACGTCGTGGCAGGCGCCCATGGTGTGGTAATCGGTCTTGCCGGCGGGGCTTTTCTCGTCGCTCATCGCGCGGTTGTCGCGGGTGAGGATGCGGTACCAGGCGCCGTGGCGGTGATCGATGAAAGTGTGCCACGCGTAGGCCCACAACCGGGCATACCATTGGTCATAGGTCACCTCGCCGGTGCGCGCGTACAGCCGCGCCGCCGCGGCGATGGATTCGGCCTGCACCCAGAAGTATTTGTCGTCGTCGCAGACTTGGCCGTCCGGAGCGAAGCCGTAGGCGATGCCGCCGTACTCCGGGTCCCAGGCACGCGCCAGCGCCGTATGGAACAGGTGTCGTGCGGTGGGCACCAACCAATCGGCCGCACGGCCTTGCGCCGCAAGCAGGGGTTCGAGCGTGAGCAGCAGCTTGGCCCACTCGGTGAGATGGCCGGGCTGAAAACCCCAGGGGCGGAACAGGTGCTTGGGGTCGTCGCGGTGATAGTCCCAATCCACGTTCCATTGCGCGTCGTAGTGCTCCCACACCAGGCCGCCGGCGAGCGCGGCCTGGCGGCGCGTGATGTGGTCGGCGAGGGTGAGCGCGCGATCGAGATAACGCGCCTCGCCGGTGGCCTGGTGCGCGGCGATCATCGCCTCGCACATGTGCATGTTGGCGTTCTGGCCGCGATACGGGCTGAAGTGCCACTGTGCATCGGCTTCGTCGCGATAGAGCCCTGCATCGGCATCCCAGAAGCGCAGTTCCAGCAGTTGCCAGGTTTCGTCCATCCAGGCACGCGCCTCGTCGATGCCGGCCTTCACCGCGGTGGCATAGGCCAGCAGCACGAAGGCCATGCCGTAGGCGTGCCGGGTGGTGTCCTCGGGCTGGCCGTCGCGCACCGTCCAGGCGTAGCTGCCGTCGCGGGCATCGCGGTGCACCTCGCGCAGGTAGCGCAGGCCGTGGCGTGCCTCGGCGAGGTAATCCTCGCGCTCGAGCTCGATCGCCGCCATCGCGTAGTTGAAGACGAAGCGTGTGCTGCTCACCAGGTGGCGGTGGCTGCGCTCGTACACCGCGCCGTCGTCACGGAAGTAGTGGAAGAACCCGCCGGCCGGATCGTGCGCATGGACGTCGTAGAAGGCCATGGTCTGCGCGATGTGCTCGCGCAGGAAAGCCTCGCTGCGTACGTCAGGAAGCACGGGGACGGAGCTGGCGTGGGTCATGCGTGAACGATCCAGGTGGGACGAGTCAGGTGGGGACGAGGGCATGGCGACGCCGGGTGGCCGCCATGCCGGATGGAAGCTCAGGCGGCGCTGCGCACCTTGGAGCCACTGAGCCCGTAGAACGCGATGTACAGGTAGCACACCAGCGGCAGCACGAAGGCGTGTTGCAGACCGAAACGGTCGGCCAGCATGCCCTGCAACTGCGGGATCAGCGCACCGCCAACGATCGCCATGATCAGCAGGCTCGACGCCTTGCTGGTCATCGGCCCCAGTCGCTCGATGCCGAGCGCGAAGATGGTCGGGAACATGATCGAGTTGAACAGGCCCACCGCGATCACGCTGTACATCGCCACGCTGCCGGTGCTGAGCATGGTGGTGGCGACCAGCACGGTGTTGATCGCGGCGAACAGTGCCAGCAGCTTGCGCGGCGAAAACCACGCCATGATCCACGAGCCGGCGAAACGGCCGACCATTGCGCCGCCCCAGTACAGCGACACGTACTTGGCCGCGTCCGCCTCGCTCAGGTGGCCGATCTCCGGCATCGCCAGGTAATTGACCATGTAGCTGCCCAGCGACACCTCCGCACCCACGTAGCAGAAGATGCCGATGACCCCGAACAGAACGTGGCGATGGCGCAGCACTTCGAGGAAACCGTGACGATCGTGATCGCCCTTGTCGGTGGACTCGGCCAGCGCCGGCAGGCGGAATGCCCACACGAACACCGCCAGCAGAAATAGCACTACCGCCAGTCCGATGTACGGATACTGCACAGCCTGCGCCTGCTGGGTCTGGTAGGCGATCTGGTCAGCCGGCGCCAGCGCGGCCAGCTCGGTGGGCGACTTCACCGCGTTGGCGAGAATCAGCACGCTGCCGAAGTACGGCGCGATGGTGGTGCCGAACGAATTCAGCGCCTGCGCCAGGGTGAGCCGGCTGGAGCTGGTCGCCTCCGGCCCGAGCAGGGCGACGTAAGGGTTGGCCGCCACCTGCAGCACGGTGATGCCGGTGGCCAGCACGAACAGCGCGCCGAGGAAAGCCGGATACAGATGCAGCGCCGCGGCCGGCCAGAAGCCCAGCGCGCCCACGCCGGCGATCGCCAGGCCCGTCACGATGCCTTTCTTGTAGCCCAGCGCGGCGATCAGGCGGCCGGCCGGCATCGCCATCACGAAATACGCGCCGAAGAAGGTGAACTGCACCAGGATCGCCTGGGTGTAGTTGAGCTGGAACGTCGACTTCAGATGCGGCACCAGAATGTCGTTCAAGCAGGTGAGGAAGCCCCACATGAAGAAGATCGTGGTGAGCACGCCCAGCGCGAGCGGATAGGTGGTGTAACGGGCGTTGCCGGGCGCGGTCGATGCGGCGGCGGGCGGGGCGGCAAAGGCCATGGCAGGGTTTCCCGATGGGCGAAGGTGCAAGGGTGCCACAGGCTCCCGGGCGCTCCAGCGGGAGTCGGGGTCAAAGCCAGTAGCCGGGCGAATGTAACCGTTTTCACCCGATTGCCCATCGCGCGCTGCAACATCGTCGGGCAGTGCTACCTTTGCCGCTTCTTTTGGCAGCGAGAGACAGCATGCGCACGCTCCGGAAAGCCGGTTTCCTGATCTCCCTTCTGGCCCTGGCCGGCGGCGTCGCCACGGCGGCCGATCATGCCGTCGACGTCGATCCGCGCATCGGTACCGGCGGCGATGGCCATACTTTTCCGGGCGCCACGGTACCGTTCGGCATGATCCAGCTTTCGCCCGACACGGCGATGCCGGACTTCAAGCACGGCTACAAGTGGGCGGCCGGCTACCAGTACGGCGACAGCAGCATTCTCGGCTTCTCGCACACGCACTTTTCCGGCTCTGGCCACTCCGATCTCGGTGACGTGCTGGTGATGCCACTGGCCGGTGCGGTGAAGCTCGATCCGGGTGACGCGGCCGTGCCGGGCAGCGGCTACCGCTCGCGCTTCAGCCACGCCAGCGAAGTGGTGCAGGCGGGCTACTACGCGGTGACCCTGGCCGATTCGGGCGTGCGCGCCGAACTCACCGCCGGCCGCCGCGTGGGCTGGCACCGCTACACCTTCCCGGCCGGCCAGCCGGCGCACCTGCTGCTGGATCTGCGCCCGAGCATCTACGACTACCCGGGCAAGGTGCTGTGGTCGAACCTGCGCGTGCGCGCCGACGGCAGCGTCACCGGCTGCCGCCTCACCAACGGCTGGGCGCCGGGGCGCACGCTGTGCTTCGCGATGCGCTTCTCGCAGCCGATGACTTCGCGCACGCTCTACGACCGCGACACCGATGCGCCGTACAAGGGCTTCAAGGGCCCCGGCCACCAGCGCGAAGACCACGACGCGCAGGACGGCCGCGCGCTGGAGGGCGTGTTCGACTTCGGCACGCTGAGCCAGCCGCTGGTGGTGAAGGTGGCGATTTCCACGGTGAGCGAGGCCGGCGCGCTGGCCAATCTCGACGCCGAAGGCGCCGGCTGGGATTTCAACGCCCGCCGCCAGCAGGCGCACCAGGCCTGGAGCCAGGCGCTGGCGGATGTGGACGTGGATGCGCCCGACACCGCGCGCAAGCAGTTCTATACCGCGCTGTATCACGCGCTGCTGTCGCCCACGCTGAGCATGGACGTGGACGGCCAGTACCGCGGCCCGGATCACCAGGTGCACACGGCGAAGGGCTTCGATTTCTATTCCACCTGGTCGCTTTGGGATGTGTATCGCGCGCAGCAGCCGCTGATGGTGCTGCTGCACCCGGACAAGAGCACCGACTTCATCCGTTCGCTGCTCGCCGCGCGTGCGGCCAGCCCGTTCGGCATCCTGCCGGTGTGGGCGTTCGGCGGCCTGGAGACCTGGTGCATGATCGGCTACCACGCGGTGCCGGTGATCGCCGACGCCTACCTCAAGGGCGTGCGCGGCTTCGACGCCAACGAGGCGCTGCAGGCGATGGTCGCCAGCGCCAGCTACGGTCCGTACGGCGACCTGGCCGACTACATGAAGCTCGGCTACGTGCCGATCGATCGTGAGCCCGAGGGCGCCTCCAAGACGCTCGAATACGCCTACGACGACTGGACCATCGCGCAGATGGCCAAGGCCATGGGCAAGCGCGACATCGCCGCCACCTTCGGCAAGCGCGCGGGCAACTGGCGCAACGCGTGGGACGCCAAGACCGGTTTCATGCGCGCGCGGCTGGCGAACGGGTCGTTCCGCGAGCCGTTCGATCCGGCGGTGGCCGGCTACGGCAGCGACTACACCGAAGGCAATGCCTTCCAGTACTCCTGGTACGTGCCGCAGGACGTGCCCGGGCTGATCGAGGCGATGGGCGGCAAGGCGCGTTTCGTCGACAAGCTCGACGGCGTGTTCGACGCCAAGGTCGATCCGGCCCATTTCAAGCACGTGGAGGACATCACCGGCCTGATCGGCTGGTACGCCCACGGCAACGAACCGAGCCACCACCTGGCTTATCTGTATGACTACGCCGGTGCGCCGTGGAAGACCCAGCAGCGCCTGAAGCAGATCATGGACAGCCAGTACGCGGCGCGGCCGGACGGGCTGGCCGGCAACGACGATCTGGGTCAGATGTCGGCCTGGTACGTGTTCACGGCGCTGGGCTTCTACCCGGTGACGCCGGCCAGCGACGAGTACGCGATCGGCCGTCCGTTCGTCGCCAAGGCCGTGCTGCACTTGGCCAATGACAAAATCTTCACGATCACCGCGGCACCTTTCGACGCCCTGCACCCCTATGTCGGCGAGATCACCCTGAACGGCCAGCCCCTCAAGCAGCCTTTTCTGCACCACCGCGATCTGGTCGCCGGGGGCGAGTTGCACTTCCGCATGATCGCGGCACCCGCGGGCGCCGCGATGCAGGCATCACAGGGACGATGATCGTGGTCGGCGTCACGAGGGCGGGCGGCTGCGGCCAGCCCAGCGCGAGCGGCTGGGCGGCAGGCGCCGGTGCCGGGCATGCCAGAATGGGCCGATACGTCTGTTCTGGAATCGCCCCGCAATGCCTATGAGGAATCTGAGCTTCCTGCGCTGGCGCGTGATCGGCCTGCTGCTGTCGGTGGTGGTGATCGTCGCGCTGCCATACGTGATCACCCGCAACACGTCCACCGAGGCCCTGCACGCCTCGCAGTGGGTGACCCACTCCTCAGAGGTGAAATCGATCACCTACCGCATCGCCTTCCTCAGCCGCGATGCCGAGGCAGCGACCTACCGCCTGGTGATGATGGGCGACAACAAGGAGGCCCAGCAGCGGCTGGACGACGCGACCAAGCAGATTTCCAAGTTGATCTGGCAACTGCGCGACTTCACCCGCGACAACGCCGACCAGCAGGCGCTGGTCGGTTCGCTGGAGACCACGGTGAACGGCCGCGCCACGCTGATGTGGCAGGCGCTGTGGCGGATGCGCCACGGCGATCGCGAGGGCGCGGAGAAGGCGCTCGCCGACGCCGGCAACCTGTTCGCGGTCGGCGACGTGCTGGAAAAGATCGTGGCCACGGAAGACCAACTGCTGAGCAAGCGGCGCCAGGACGCGGCGGCGCAGTCGTTCAACTACAAGCTGGTGCTGGGCATCGGCGCGCTGGCCCAGGTGCTGCTGCTGGGCATCATCGTGGTGGTGTCCGAGCGCCAGATCGGGCAGCGGCTGCGCGCCGAGGAGCGCGAGAACCAGGCGGTGCGCCGCTCGCGTCAGATCGTGCAGGCGGTACGCGAGCCGATTGCGCTGCTGGACGGCAAACTCAATACCCTGCTGGTCAACGCAGCCTTCGCCGAGCTGTACGCGCTCGATGCGGACGAGCAGCGCTCGCTGGCGCTGGCTGAGCTCGGTGGCGGCGCCTGGAACGATGGCCCGCTGCTGCAGCGGCTGTCCGACGTGATGCTGCGCGACCGCGAGCTGTGGGACTACGAACTCAACCAGCGCACCGCCGACGGCACCGACCGCCGCGTGGTGATCAATGCCCGGCGCCTGGAGCAGGACGGCGATGCACCAGCGCTGCTGATGACGGTGAGCGACATCACCGTGCGCGCGCTGGTGGAGAAGCAGGTCAAGGAGCTCAACCGCCAGCTCGAGGGCAAGGTGGAGCAGATTTCGGACGTCAACCGCGAGCTGGAGGCCTTCAGCTACTCGGTCTCGCACGACCTGCGCGCGCCGCTGCGCCACATCGCCGGCTTCGCCGGCAAGCTGGAGCGGCATCTGGGCGAGCAGTTGGACGAGAAGGGTCATCACTATCTGGAAGTGATCTCCAGCGCCGCCCAGCGCATGGCCCAGCTGATCGACGACCTGCTGGTGTTCTCGCGCCTCGGTCGCGGCGCCATGCGCATGCAGCCGGTGGACATGCAGTCGCTGGTGGACGAGGCACGTGCACTGACCGACTCCGATACCGTCGGTCGGCGCATCGAGTGGAAGGTCGCGCCGCTGCCGGTGGTGGTCGGTGACGAGAACATGCTGCGCACGGTGTGGCAGAACCTGATCGGCAACGCGGTGAAGTACACCGGGCAGCGCGAGCTGGCCAAGATCACCGTCGAGACATCCCGGACCGCCAACGGGGATTACGAATTCACCGTCGCCGATAACGGCGCCGGATTCGACATGGAATACGCCGGCAAGCTGTTCGGTGTGTTCCAACGGCTTCACCGCGCCTCGGAATTCCCGGGCAACGGCATCGGCCTGGCCAACGTTCGGCGTATCGTGGCTCGCCACGGTGGCCGTGTGTGGGCTGAAGGCGAGCCGGGGCAAGGGGCGCGCTTCCACTTCTCTCTGCCCGCCTTCGAAGCCGGCGACATTCTTAGACAGGACCGTTCATGAACGACCGTATGATCCGCACCATCCTCCTGGTGGAAGACAGCCAGGCCGACGCCGAGATGGCGATGGACGCCCTGCGCGAAGCCAATCTGGTGAACCCGGTGGTGCACCTGGAGGATGGCGTGGACTGCCTCGATTACCTCTATGCCCGCGGCGCCTGGGCGGACCGCGAGCGGCTCGACCCGGCGGTGGTGCTGCTGGATATCAAGATGCCGCGCATGAACGGCCTGGACGTGCTCACGCAGATGCGCTCGGACGAGCGCATGCGCCGCATCCCAGTGGTGATCCTGTCGTCCTCACGTGAGGAGAGCGACCTGGCGCGCAGCTGGGACCTGGGTGTGAACGCGTACGTGATCAAGCCGGTGGACGTGGATCAGTTCTTCGAGGCGGTGCGCACCCTGGGCCAGTTCTGGGCAGTGCTCAACCAGGCTCCCGAGGTGGAGTGAGCCGATGCGCGACAAGGAACCCGCCGCGCGCTACCGTGCGGCAGTCACGGACGGTAGCTCGGGGATGCCGCCATGCCCAACAGCCTGAATCGCACGATGCCCACCATCCGCGTCCTGCAGGTCGAGGACAGCGAGCTCGATGCCGAGCTGGTGCTGGGTGAGCTGGATGCCGACGGTATTGCCTACGACGTCCGGCTGGTGGACGAGGAAGAGCCGTATCTCAAGGCGCTGGAAGAGTTCCGGCCCGATATCGTGCTGTCCGACCTGAGCCTGCCGGGGTTCTCCGGCCAGCGTGCGCTGGAGCTGCTGCGGGCACGCGATACCGATACTCCGTTCATCTTCGTCTCCGCCACGCTGGGTGAGGAAGCCGCGATCGAGGCGCTGCGTAACGGCGCCACCGACTACATCCTCAAGCAGAATCCGGCCCGCCTGGCCAGCGCTGTGCGCCGCGCGCTGAGCGAGGCCGAGTCGCAGCGGGCCGCTCGCCGCGCCGAGTCGGAACTGATCCGGGCGCAGCGCTTCGAGGCGCTGGCGATGCTGGCCGGCGGCCTCAGCCACGACCTGCGCAACCTGCTGCAGCCCCTGCTGCTGGCCGGCGACAGCCTGCAGGATTACCAGGACGATCCGCGCCTGGCCCGTCTCGGCGCGCTGGTGCGCGACTGCGGCAAGCGCGGCCTGGAGATGGTGCAGTCGATGCTGTCCTTCGCCCGCGGCGCCCGCCGTGCCGAACAGGTGCGACTGGGGGGGCTGATGGAAGCGCTGGACCTGCTGCTGCAGGGCTCGATGCCGCGCTCGATCGCGATGGAGGTGGCGCTGGAAGATCCGGACGTCGCCTTCGAGGGCAACCACACCGAGTTGCAGCAGTGCCTGCTCAACCTGTGCCTGAACGCGATCCAGGCCATGCCCGACGGTGGCCACCTGCGCATCAGCTCCTCGCGCTGCCGCCTGCCGGCCGATTTCTTCCTGGCTGGCGAGGAGATGCAGGAGGGCGAGTATCTGTGCCTCACCGTGGCCGACACCGGCGACGGCATGGACGATGCGACGCTCGAGCGATTGTTCGAGCCGTTCTTCACCACCAAGAAGACCGGCACCGGACTGGGCCTGTTGTCTTGCAAGCGCATCGTCGCCAGCCACGGTGGCGTGATGCGCGTGGAAAGCAGCCGCGGCGAGGGCACACGGTTCTTCCTCTATATCCCGCTGACCGAACTGCGCGAGGACGCGGCAAGCGCCGAAGGCGGCAACGACAACCTCGAGGGCAACGCCGAGCAGGTGCTGGTGGTGGTGGAAGAGGCCGCCCAGCTGTCCCTGCTGTCGGACATGCTCGATGCCTACGGCTACCAAGCACACGGCAGCCAGAGCGGTACGGCTGCGCTGCAGTGGATCGAGGCGCAGGGCGTGCCCGACGTGGTGGTGATGGACGCGGAGATGAACCTGTTCACCGGTGTGCGCACCTTGGCCGCGCTGGTCGACCATGGCTACGACGGGCCGGTGCTGCTGCTGGCCCGTCCGGACGCGCCACCGCGGCTGGACGAGCTGCCGCCGCTCGAGCGGCTGCACGTGGTGGACAAGCCGATCACTACCAAGTCGTTGCTGCGCGTGCTGCGAAAGGCGCTCGGAAATGGCAAGGCCGCCTGATCGGCGGCCTTGCACAGTGGGCGTTCTAGTATCGCGCGGCCTCAGTCGATGCCGAGCTTCTTCAGCTTGTAGCGCAGCGCGCGGAAGGTGATGCCGAGCTTCTTGGCCGCGGCGGTCTTGTTGTAACGCGACTCTTCCAGCGCCTTCATGATCGCCGTGCGCTCGAGGTTGCTGATGTAGTCCTCCAGCGCGACGCCGCTGCCGGGTGCGCCCGGCGCCGCGGCCGGAGCCGCGGCCACGGCAGCTGGCGGCGCCACCCCCGCATCGAACGCCGGACGCGGCGCGCGTTGCGGCAGCATCAGGTCCGTAGCGTCGATCGATTCGCCGTCGCTCATTGCCATGGCGCGCTCAAGCACGTTCTCCAGCTCGCGTACGTTGCCCGGGAAATCGTAGTCGTCCAGGGCCTGTTGGGCCGCTGGCAGCAGCTTGCCGGGCGTGCCACCGCTCTTGGCGGCCAGCTGGCGCAGGATGTGCGCGGCCAGCAGCGGCACGTCGCCGCGACGCTCGCGCAGCGGCGGTACGCGCAGCTCGATCACGTTGATGCGGTAGAAGAGGTCCTGGCGGAACTGGCCCTGCTCGACCAGTGCGGCAAGGTTCTTGTGGGTGGCCGAGAGGATGCGCACGTCCACCAGCACTTCCTCACGCGCGCCGATCGGGCGCACGGCTTTTTCCTGGATCGCGCGCAGCAGCTTCACCTGCATGTGCAGCGGCAGCTCGGCGACCTCGTCGAGGAACAGCGTGCCGCCATTGGCCGCCTGGAACAGGCCTTCCTTGTCGCTGTTGGCACCGGTGAAGCTGCCCTTGCGATGGCCGAAGAACTCGCTTTCCATCAGCTCGGTGGGGATCGCGCCGCAGTTCACCGGAATGAACGGGCCGCTGGCGCGCGGACCCTGCTCGTGGATCAGCCGTGCTACCAGCTCCTTGCCCACGCCGGACTCGCCGGCGATGTACACCGGCGCCTGGTTGCGCGCGAGCTTGGCGATCGTGGCGCGCACCTGCTGCATGGCCGGCGAGTCGCCGATCAGCCGCTCGCTGGAGCCGGCCGCTGCGCCGCCACCGGCTTCGCTGCGCTTTTCCTCGGCCAGCTTCAGCGCAGTGCGCACCAGCCGGCGCAGCATCTGGATATCCACCGGCTTGGAAACGAAATCGAACGCGCCGGCCTTGAGCGCGCTCACGGCGGCGTCGACGTTGCCGTAGGCGGTGATCATCGCCACCGGGGTATCGGGGTGTTCCTCGGCGATCAGCTCGATCACCTCGTGCCCGGTGCCGTCGGGCAGGCGCATGTCGGTGAAGCACAGGTCGTAGCTGCGCTCGCCCAGCGCGCGTCGGGCTTCGGCAACGGTACCGACCGCATCCACCTGCAGGTCCATGCGGCCGAGAGTGATGGTGAGCAGTTCGCGAATGTCGCGTTCGTCGTCGACGACCAGGACGGTCTGTAGGCTCATGGGTGATGGCGTCAGTGGGATGCAGGACAGGATACTCGCCGCATCCCGTGCCGGCAAAGCGCATCGGGTCGCTCAGCGCCCGCCGTCGGCCTCTGTGTGAAGGCGACGTGGACGGGCGACGTGTCCCAGGTGCCGATCGAAAAATTCCACGATGGTGCGATAGGCCTGGCGTGATTCGGGCAACTCTGGATCGGAGAAGAACGAGTGCCACATGCCTTCCCACACGTGCAGCTCGGCCTCGACGCCGGCCGCCTGCAGCAGCGCTTGGCTGCGCACTTCCGAACTCAGCGCCATGTCGCGGGTGCCGGTGATCAGCAGGGTCGGCGGGAACTTCGCCAGCAGCGCGGGTGACCGGCCCGGCTGCACCAGCGGATCGTTCGGATCGACGCCGTGGAAATACGGCAGGTCGCCGATGCCAAGGTGATGCGTTGGCACCCCTTGGCCGTTCAACAGCGGCGCCACCCAGGCCGAGTCGCCGGAGAGGTCCAGCAGCGAACCGCAGAACGTGCCGATCGCCCCGGGCACCGGTACGCGGTCGTGGATGAAGCGCGCGACCGCCTCGGCGGTGAGGATGCCGCCGGCCGAGCAGCCGTAGATGCCGATGTCGGCCGGCTGGTGCTGCTTGAGCAGGGTGCGGTAGACCGCTTCGACGTCGTCGCTGGCCGCAGGGAAGGTGTGCTCCGGCCCCTGCCGGTAGTCCACGCTGATCACCTTGATGCGGCCGAGGCTGGCGATCGGGATCGACTCCACCAGGCCGCCGCTGTGCGCGCCCCACAGGAATGCGCCGCCATGCAGATTGATCAGCACGCGATGACGATTGGCCGGTGTCACGCCGTTGGCTGGCAGCACCACGTCGGTGTCGACGCCGGCGATGGTCTGGGCATGGATCGTCACTGGATAGAGCTTCTCCATGCGAGCCGCGCGGTCGCTGTTCATGCGGTCGTAGAACGCGCGGCTCTCGGCGATGGGCGCGGTGATCGGCGGCGCCTTGGCGCCTTCGGCGAGCATTCTGGGGAAGAATGCTCGCGCTTCGGGCGAGGCCAGGTCCGAGTACGGCACGCGGGACGCTGGAGCGGTGACGGTGCCATCGGGCCGCACGCCGGCGCGCGTTTCCTGGGCCGAAGCGGGATGCAGCGCGAGCAGGCCGAAGAGCCCGGCGAGGAATGCAGCGATGCGGATCATGGGACTTCTCCAGCGGCAGCAGATGGGGGCGCGGGGCCGAGATCGCGGCGGTCGAGCGTCGGTCGGCCTTGCACGTCGCGGCGCACGGTGATGTCGAGCAGGCGGCCGCGCACCTGCACCCGATGCAGGGTGAACGCGCGCCAGTGCGATGGAAGCACCGGCGCGTAGGCAGCAACCAGACCGTCTTCGCGCAGTCGCAGTCCGGTGAAGCCGAAGATGACGTTCTGCAGCAGTCCGCCTCCGGCGGTGAGGAAGTAACCGGTGTTGTTGGTGGCGGTCTCGGTGCGCACGTTGAACGGCGGCTTGATCACGTCGGCGGTCACGTTGGCGCGGAACCAGGCCACCGCGACATCGGGTTCGCCTGCCGCGGCGGCGGCGATCGAGGTGGGCGCCAAGCCCATGCTGTTGGGCACGTGGTCGGGGTCGGTGAGTGGCGGCACGGCTGCGGTGAAGTCGGCGCGACGCAGCGCCTCGTCCATCGGCCAGTCCAGCGAGGGATAGGCCAGCAGCGGCACCGTGTCGGCCGCACCGTCGCCGGGGCGGTGCGGCGTGGCGGGATCGAAGTCGACGTGATGGCGACCATCCGCGGACATCGGTAGCACCAGACGATCGGCGACTTCCTTCCAGCGTGGATCGGCCGCTTCGCCCAGCACCCGTGCGGCGGCGTCGGCGAACTCAAGCGCGCGGCTGGCCGACGCGTTGGTGTAGGTATCGTCGTCCACGTCGGTGTACGGCTCACTGACCGAAGTGACGTGGCGGATGTGCCAGCGGCCGTCGGCGCCGCGATCTGCACGGGTTGTCCAGAAACGCGCCACTTCGCGCAGCACCGGCCAGCCCTGCTCACGTAGCCAGGTGCGATCGCCGGTGGCCAGGAAGTACTGCCACTGCGCGATCGCCACGTCGGCGCTGACGTGGATCTCGCGGCCGCTGAGGATGTTGGCGAAGTAGGGCACTTGCTCGGTGCCGTGCTCTGGATCGGCTTCCCACGGGTACATCGCGCCGGGCAAGCCGCGGGCGCGCGCCCGTGCCTGCGCGGCAGCCAGGGTGCGGCTGCGGAAGGTCACCAGCGAACGCGCGCGCATCGGGTGCTGCAACAGCAATGCCGGAAACACCCACGAGTCGCTGTCCCAGAACGCGTGGCCGGTGTAGCCGGTGGTCATCGCGCAGGCGCCGACCGGCCAGGCCGTGTTTGGTGCCACGTTCGACAGCAGGTAGTACAGGTCGGCATGCACCAACCGCTGCGCCGCCTCGTCGCCGTCGATGCGGATGTCGGCTTGCCACAGGCGGTTCCAGGCGGCGACGTGGGCACGGCGCAACGCCTCGAAGCCGGCCGTGCGCGCGGCCTTGGCCAGGGCGAGATCGGCCTGGCCGTCGCCACCCCAGCCTTCACGCGACGCCGCCACGAACTTGGTGAAGGCGTAGGACGTACCGCGCTTCACTTTCAACCGCACGTTCAAGGCGAGGCGGTAGGCGCCTCGATGGACCTGCACGTCCTGCGCATGCACTGCCGGCGGCACGGCGATCGCTGCGGCCATAGCCATCGACAGGCCTTGCTCGGCGCGACCGTCCAACCACAGCGTGGCGTTGCTCGCGTCGCCTTCGGCGCGGCTTACGTGCACGTCACCCGGGTACCACAATGCGGCGCGGTCCGGCGTGGCCGGCGGCACCGGCGTCAGGCTGCGCCGCTGCGCGGCGACCGCCTCCTGCATCTGCTCGCCGGTCAGCCGGGCCAGCGGCAGTCTTGGCTGGATCGGCGCCCACAGGTCGAAGGCGAGCGAGAGTTGTACTTCGCCATCGAACGCCGGCGTCAGCACCACGCGCGTTGCCGCCAGATGCGGCGCCGCCTGACTCACCAGGGTGGTGACGTCGACGCCGGTGGCGCGCTGGCCGTCGCCGTCAACGTAGCGATAGCGGGTGTGTAGGGTCGCTTCGCGCAGGTCCAGGGTCTGCGTGTAGTCGCGGAAGTGCGCGGCATCCAGCGGCACCTGGTTCATCCAGAACTGTCCGGCCACCGAAGGGCCCGCGCTGTAATCGACAGCGGTCCAGCCAGGCACGCCGGCGGGACGGGCGATGTCGCCCTTGGCATAGTCCATCAGCGCGACCAGTTCGGCCGCATTGCCTTCGGTGCCGCGCGGCGCGGTGAGGGTGGACAGGTAACCGTTGGCGAGCAGACCGGGGAAGTAGCTTGGCCAGTCGGCGGCGCTGACGGTGAGGCGGAAGCCGGCGGGGTCTTCACTCGCCGCGCGAGCGCAGCCGGCGGCAAGCAGGAGTGCGAAGCAAGCGGACACGCAGCGTCGCATGCGGACCTCCATGGCGGACGATCCGCCGGCGTCGGTGGAATTATTTGCCGCTCAGGCCCATGGCCACCGGTGTCAGCGTGCCGGCGCGCTCGGTCTCGCGGCGAAAGAAGAACAACGTCACCAGCACCAGGGTCATCGGCACCAGTGAAAAATAGAACGCGTGGATGCCGCCGAAGCGGGCGAACACCATCGCCGTGATGCGCGAGCCCAGCGTGCCACCCAGCGCGGAGAAGATCACGATCAGCCCGGTCATCGCCGCATGCGAGGGCTTGGGCAGCGAGCTCAGCGCCACCGAGTTGATCACCGGGTAGATCGGCGCCATCAGCAGACCAATCAAAGGGATCAGATAGGCCGCCACCGGCGCACTGCCCCAGCCCACGTGCGTCGACGCCGTCACACCGCGCGCCAGCGGCAGCACCAGCAGCACCAGCGCCGCCATCGCCAGCACACAGCCGTTGAGCAGGCGATGCCAGCTGACCCGGCGCAGCGCCTGGCCGGCCCCGATGCGGCCCAGTGCCGTGGCGCCGGCCAGGATCGACGCCATCTGAATACTCATCGCGTTGGGTAGCTTGAGGATCTCGTTGTTGAAGGTCGGCAGCCAGGTGCTGAAGCTCTGCTCGATCAGCACGTACAGGAACGCCGACAACAGGAACACATACACCAGCGGCCGCCCCAGTAGCCGCAGCATCTGGCCGACGGAGCCGATCGGTGAGGGGCGCGAGGCATCGCGCGCCGCGGACTCGTCCAGTGGCGACACCGCCAGCAGCGCGATCACCGCAAAGCAGATCAGCGCGAGCAGCCAGTACACCCGCAGCCACGCGGGGTCGGCCGGGTTGGCCGGGTCGATGAAAGCGCTGAACAGCCAGCCGCCGGCGAGTACGCCGACCATGAACAGGCCTTCGATGGTGTTGGTCAGTCGCGAGTGCTCGGCGCGGTCGGCGGTGAGCAAGCCGATCGACGAGTACACGGCCACCTTGGCCAGCGCGAACGCGACGCCGACGCAGGCAAACAGGAATTCGGTGGTGTGGAAACCGGGAAACATCGGCATCAGCAGGCAGGCGCCGCCGACGATGGCGAGGGCGCCCATCATCGCCCGGCGGTAGCCGAGCAGGGGCAGGAACGAAGCCACCACGAACGAGGTGATGGCGATCGGCAGATCCTTGAACAGCTCCAGCAGGCTGGCCTGCGGCTTGTCCACGCCGAAGCTGGCCATCGACTGCAGGATCACCGTGCCCACGCTGTTGAGCAGCACGGCGAACACCATGTAGATCAGCGCCAGCGCGGCGACCATGCGGAATCGTTTCATGCGGCTCTCGCTCGGTGGATCGCGAAAAGAACGGTCCGGATCGCGAGGGAGGACGCGATCCGGACCGTACGGGCAACGCTTCAGTGCATCAGGACAGGTCCGTCAGGACGCATCCCTCCGGACGGACCATCAGAACAGGTACTTCACCTGGAAATTGACCTCACGACCTTCCAGCGGACGGGCCAGAATCACGCCGTTGGTACCGCTGGCGGCGCCGAAGATACGCGAGTTGCTCTCGGTCAGTCCCAGCTCGTTGGTCATGTTGGTGCCCTGCAGGCGCAGCTGCCAGTTCTGCTCGATGTTCGCTACCACGCCGAAGTCCCAGGTGTGATAGCTGCCCAGCTGCTGCAGGCCGGAAATGTCCTGCGTGTGCGGGCCAACATGGGTATAGGTCACGAACGCGAGCACGTCGCCCCAGCTGAACGGGATCTTGTAGCTGGGGGTGAACATGTAGCGCACCTTGGGCTGGCGCTGCAGTTGCACACCGTTGATCAGGGCGCAGCCGTCGCCGGTGACCGGGTTGGTGTACGGCAGGCACGAGTTGTTGTGCGAGTAGTGTCCGTCCAGGTAGTTGCCGACCAGCTGGAACTTCAGCGCTTCGGTCGGACTCCAGGCGGTGTTGACGTTGATGCCCTTCGAATCCGATCCGTAGGTGCTCTGCGGACCGTTCGGCACGCCGCCGGAGTCGGTCGGCTGGTACAGCAGGCCGATGAACTGACGATGGTAGGCACTCAGGTCCAGGAACCACTGCGCGCTCTGGTATTTGAAGCCGCCTTCGAAGTTCTGGATCTTCTGCATCGGCGCGGTGTTGCCGGTGGTGTTGCCGCGGATGCCGTTGTCGAAGTCGTCGAAGTGCGCGCCCCGGTTGGCACGGAAGTACACGCTCATGTTGTCGGCGAGCTCGTAGTTCACGCCGAAGGTCCACGACGGGTGGGTCTTGTCATACTCGGTGCGGGCATAGGTGCCGTCGCACACCGGTACGTTGTTGTCGTAGATCGTGTTGTCGTTGCCGTCGAGGTTCTTGTTGGCCAGGTTGCAGACGTTGTTCGTCGCGTTCTGGTTCTCGACACGGCCGGACAGGTCGAACAGCCACTTGCCGATGCGCCACACGTCGGACAGGTAGAACGCCTTGTTGGTGGCGCTGCCATGCTGGGCGATGTTGAAGCCGCCGTAGTCGAGGAAGCCCTGGCCGTCGGTCAGGTACTTGGTCTGCCCGTTTTCCTGGTAGGTGACCTGGATCGGGCGCGCATTGGGCGTGTTGGTCATCAGCATCTGGTTACCCAGCGCCCACTTGTCGTTCATCGTGTAGTGGGCGAGGTAGATGCCGCCGGTGAGGGTGTTGCCCTCGAAGATTTCCTTGCTCAGGCGGAAATCGTTGCTCATGTTCTTCAGGTGCTTGTGGATGTACCACCAGCCCTGGTGGATCACGCTCTGGTTCGGATCGACGGCGCCGCCGCCGTTGACGTAGGTGGCGGTTGCCGAGCCGGGGGCCAGATTGAACGCGCCGATGCTCGAGCCATCGGTGTAGAGCATGTCGTTGAGCGAGCCCGGGTTGGTGCCGGAGAACAGCGCGTTGGTGTCGGCGTCGCCGCCGTCGATCAGGAACTTGTCCGAGACATTCCAGCCGCCACCCAGGTCGTAGTCGAAGTTGCCGCCGAAGAAGTTGAACTTCGCGCCGCGACCGTTGGCCAGGTTGGCACGGGTGCCCCCGCCGGGATAACCGGGGAGGTTCACGTGCTGAATCTCCGGCCCGTTGTAGGTGTCGGTGAGCGGATCGAAGCCGGGGTAGGCGCTGAAGTGATCGGTGCCGCTCTGAATCAGCGGGATCGGCGTGATGAACTGGTTCTTGTCGTCGAGCCGGCGCGCGTACAGCGTCATGGTGCCGTTGTCGCTGTCATGGCTCAGCGTGGCGGTGAACTGGCCGCCCTTGTCGGCCGAGAACTTCGGATCGCGCACACCATCGGAGTCGCGGTAGAAGCCGCCCACGCTGCCGTACCAGTTGTTGGCGATCGGGAAGCCGTAGAAGCCGTCGACCCGGCGCAGGTTCTCGTTGCCGTAGGTCACGCCGATGCTGCCGCTGGGCGTATCGGTGCCGGTCTTGAGGATGAAGTTCTCGGTGGCGCCGATCTGCCCATCGGCGAACACCACCGACGGACCGCCGAGCACGATTTCGGCGCGGTCCACCGTGTCGTCGAGGCGGAAGATCGAGGTCTGCTCGAAGAACGACAGCGTGGGCATGCCGTACAGCGGCGAGCCCATCAGCTGCACGGTGTTGAACGGCGCATCGCCGCCGCCGGGGAAGCCGGCGATCTCGATGTTGGCGCCGGTCTGGCCGCCGGTGGATTCGGGCCACAGGCCCGGCGCGATCTTCAACAGGTCCGCCGTGCTCTTGGGGTTGTCCATCTTGATCTGTTCGGCGGTGGCGGTGGTCACCGAGTAGCTGGTGTCGATCTTCTTCAAGCCGCCGGTGGCGGCGTTGCCGGTGACCACCACCTGGTCTAGGTTCTTGGCCTTGCTTGCGTCGGGCTTGGCCTGGGGGTTGCGCGTGCTGCCGCTGGCTGGCGCGCCGGCGTCCTGCGCCAGCGCGAACGCCGGCATCAGCGTGGCGGCGATCGCCGCCGATAGTGCCAATCGGGTCAGATGCTTGGTATTCATCAACGTTGTCTCCCCACCAGTCTTGTTTATGGTGACGGGCGCCCCCCGGGCGCCGCGCCGGTTCGCCGTTATGTTGTGTACTTAGCGATGTCGAACGCGGCGACGTTCGGTAACAGCACATCCGCGTGCGCCAGAGCGGGCGAATCGCCCACCGCCACCGCGGCCATCCCCGCCGCGAGGATGCTGTCCACGCCCGCCGCGGCGTCTTCCACGCCGAGGCAGTCGTGCGGTGCCACGCCCAACCCACGCGCGGCATCGAGGAAAATCTCCGGGTCGGGCTTGGACTGTGCGATGCGCGATGCATCGACGACGTAGTCGAACAGGTCGGCAATGCCCAGGCGTTCGAGCAGCAGCGGTGCGTTGCGGCTGGCCGAGGCCAGCGCGATCTTCATACCCGCCGCGCGCGCCGAGGCGATCGCGGCCTGCGCGCCAGGCAGCAGATGCTGCGGACCGAACTGGGCGATCTGCTCGCGGTAGTAGCTGTTCTTGCGTTCGGCCAGCGCGTGCTTTTCGTCTTCGCCGTAGGCACGCGAAGCGCGCTCGAGCAGGATGTCGAGCGAGCCGCGACGATCCACGCCCTTCATGCGCTCGCCGGTGGCGTCGTCGAACGCCACGCCGATCTCTGCGGCCAGCTGCTTCCACGCTGCGTGATGCACCACTGCGGTGTCGGCGATGACGCCGTCCAGGTCGAAGATTACCGCCTTGAGCGGGCGCGGCAGGCGAACCGGATGCAGGGGCAGCTCGACCGACGCGCCCGGCGCCAGCGTGTGGCTGACGCCGTGGTGACGCAGGCGCAGCGTGCCGCCAGCGGTCAGCGTGTAGTGCACGCGGTCGCGCTCCACTTCCACCCGCAACTGCGCCGCGTGCCAGCGCAGACCGAAGCGGTAGCGCGTCCAGCCCGCTGGCAGCCGGGGTGCCAGGCTCGGCATGCCTTCGACCACGCGCAGGCCGCCGAAGCCCCAGGTGAGTGCGAGCCAGCTGCCGGCCATCGCCGCCATGTGTACGCCGTGCGCGGCGTTGCCGTGCAGGTCGTCCAGATCCACCCGCAGCGTGTCCAGGAAATACGCGTAGGCCTTGTCGTCGTAGCCCACTTCGGCGGCGAGCACGCTGAAGGTGGAGGCCGACAGCGTGGAGTCGTGCAGGGTGACGCCTTCGTAGTAGTCGAAGTTGCGTCGCTTGGCGACGCGGTCCACGTCGTCGCCGGCCAGCATCAGGGCGAGCAGGGTGTCGGCCTGCTTGCAGACCTGGTGGCGGTAGATCGTGAGCGGGTGCAGTTCGAGCAGCAGCGGGCGCTTGCCTTCGCCCGCGGGTCGCGCGCGTAGGCGCGGCTTATCGAGGAAGGCGTCGTCCTGCGGGAAGATGCCCAGCGCGGGGTCGACCGGCAGGTACATCACGTCGGCGGCGAGCGACCAGGTGGCGATCTCGCGCTCATCCAGGGCAAGGCGGGCGGCCAGCGCGGCCCAGGCCTGCGGATGTTCGGCGGCCAGCCAGCGCGCGGTAGCCGCGGCATCGCGCAGGTGCTTCTGCGCCATGCGGTTGGTGTAGTGGTTGTTGTCCACCAGGGCCGAATATTCGTCCGGGCCGGTGACCGAATGGATGCAGAAGGCCCCGCCGCGGCGCGGGTTGAAGTGGCCGATGTCCAGCCACACGCGTGCCGTCTCGATCAGCATCTCGGCGCCCTGTTCACGCAGGAAATCCTGGTCGCCGCTGGCGTCGACGTACAGCCGCACCGCCCAGGCCACCGCCGCGTTGATGTGGTACTGCGCCGAGCCGCTGGGAAAGTACGCCGAGCACTCGTCGCCGCTGATGGTGCGCCACGCGTACAGCGCGCCGCGGGCGTGATTCATCTCGCGGGCGTGGGCGCGGGCGCGATCGAGCGTGCGGTAGCGGTAGACGAGCATGCCGCGCGCCAGCTCCGGTGCGGCATTGACCAGCGCCGGCAGCATGAACGCCTCGGCATCCCAGAAGTAGTGACCCTCGTAGCCTTCGCCGGTGAGGCCCTTGGCTGCGGCCGAACTGTTGCCGTCACGCCCGCTGGACTGGAACACGTGGAACAGGTTGAAGCGCAGCGACTGCTCCGCCCGCGGGTCCCCTTCGATGGCCAGGTCGGCGCGTTCCCACAGCGGCGCGAGCGCGCGCTGCTGGATGTCCATGAGCCCGGCGAAGGTCTGCGCCTGCGCATGCCGCAGGGCTTGCCCGGCGCGGGCGAGCAGGGCGGCGTCGCTGTCCTCGCCATGCGGCGCGGTCCAGGCGTAGGCGACGTATTTCTCCAGCGTAATCGTCTGGCCGGGGAGCAACGCGCCCTCATGCAGCTGCACCACGCCGTTGGGTCCATGGCCGCCGTAGCGGCAGTACAGGGCGGGATCGAGCCGGTGCCGCTGCATGCAGGCCACGCGAACGCCGCTGTGCGTGGTGCGCTGGATCAGCCAGGCGCCGGCTTCGTCGGCATCGGATTGCTCGGTGTGAAAGCCGCCGTCCACTCGCGCGCCGATGCGCGGATCGAAGCCCTGCTCGATGGCGTCGCGCGCGGTATCGATCGACGACTCCAGCGTGATCGCGCCGTGGTAATCGACCGATTGCACGCTGTAGCGGATCGCCAGCAGGCCAGGCTCTTCCAGCGAGACCAGCCGCTCGGCGCGGATCTCGATCGTCTCGCCGGTCGGCGAACGCCAGCGCAACCGGCGCCGATAGCAGCCGGCCCGAAGATTCAGCTCGCGCTCGAAATCCAGCCATTCTCCCTCGGCCAGGCGCACCGGGGTGTCGCCAAGGCGCAGGTGAATGCCGATGGCGTCGGCCACCGGGATGCGCGTATCGGTGTGCGCAGCGAAGCCGGGGAAGCGCTCGTGGTACTCGATCGGGGTGCGCTCCCAGGCGCCGGCCAGAAAGCTGCCGTGCGACGCACCGGGCGCTTCCTCAAGCCCGCCGCGCACGCCGAGCGCGCCGTTGGCCAGCGCGAACAGGCTCTCGTCCTGGGCGAAGTCCGCTGGGTCGGCGCGGCGCCGCACGATCCGCCAGGGGTCGATATCTCCCGCGGGCAGCGCATAGGGGGCGTGGCCTTGGGTGGTCGATGCCAGCGGTTGCGCCGGCGCGACATCAAGCTTGTCCAAGAGTCCCCCTGTGTCGGATCACGTGCCGGACCTGCTCCGGTCAACGGGGCGTGAAGATGACAGCTAATGATATCGATATCAAGATATCGATATCATTGGTGCGGCGCGGCATGTAACTGGCCCGGCGGGCCGGCCCCGAGAACCGAGAGCGCGGCCCGCCGGGATGGTCCGCGGCGCCGCGTCAGGTTCGATCCTTTGCGGCACTGCGGCGGGTTAGACGCGCACCGCACAAATCGACACACTGGGACATCACCGGCGCGGCGAAGCGTTGTCCGCCCCGGTCCGGATCCGGAGACTCATGCATTGAAGCGTTCGCGCAAAGACAAGTCCGCCGCTGGCAGCCTGACCATGGCGGATCTAGCGGATCTCGCCGGCGTCTCCAAGATCACCGTGTCGCGGGCGCTCGCCGACAGTCCACTGGTGACGCCGGAGACCCGCGAGCGGATCCAGCAGCTGGCGCGCGACCACGGCTACAAGCTCAACGTGAGCGCGCGCAACCTGCGCCTGCGCCGCAGCCACACGGTGGCGGTGATCGTGGAGATGAAGCCCTCGAGCGACCGCACCATGCTCGATCCCTACCCGCTGACCCTGCTCGGCGGCATCGCGCAGGAGCTCACCGCGGCCGGCTACAGCGTGCTGCTGACCACGCGCCAGGGCGCGGCGGCGGCGGCGGTGCAGGCGGCCGACGGGCTGATCCTGCTGGGTCAGGGCGTGCGCCAGGACGCGGTGCGCCGGTTCGACAAGCTCGGCTTGCCGATGGTGGTGTGGGGCGCGCACAGCGACGAGGACGCGCACGCTGTGGTCGGTTCGGACAACCGCATGGGCGGCCGCCAGGTGGCCGAGCACTTCCTGCGCCAGGGGCGTCGGCACCCGGTGTTCGTGGGTAATCCGAGCCATCCGGAAATCTTCGAGCGCCTCAACGGCTTCGTCGACACGCTCACCGCGCACGGCGTGAAGCCGCTGCTGCTGCGCCGCGACGAATTTACGCTGGCCTCGGGTATCGACGCGGTGCACTCGCTGGCCACTCGCAAGGTGCCGTTCGACGCGCTGTTCGCGTGCAGCGACCTGCTCGCGATGGGCGCGATACGCGCCGTGCAGGAGCTCGGTCGCAAGGTACCCGACGACGTCTCGGTGGTGGGCTACGACGACATGCCGATGGCCGCCGCGTTCCAGCCAGCGCTGAGCTCGGTGCGGCAGGATTGGCAGGCCGGCGGCAGCCTGCTCGCGCAGAAGATGCTGGCATTGATCCGCGGCGACGAGGTGGCATCGCAGGTGCTGCCGGTCAGCCTGATGGTGCGCGCTACCTGAGATTCTCGTCCGCCGCCGCCGGCTCGCTGCCGGGCTGGCGGGCGTGCGCTGGGGTGAGCGTGATGCGGAAACAGCTGCCGCCACCGGCAACGCGCACGTATTCCAGCGAGGCCTGGTTGGCCTCGGTCATCTGCCGGGCGAGGTACAGGCCGAGGCCCGTGCCGTATTCGTGCGTGGTGTAGAACGGCTCGAAGATCTGCGCAGCGACCTTGGGCGCAATGCCGGGGCCGCGGTCGATCACTTCCAGGATCGGCACGCCGTGCTCGCCTGGGCGGGTCACCACCATCACGCGGGCCGGCTCGCCCGGCATGCGGCCGTAGCGCAGCGCGTTCTGCACCAGGTTCCACACCACCTGCTGCAGCTGCTGCGGATCGGCCACCGCGGCCACCGGCGCGCTGGAGTTGATCACCCGCAGCGAGTCCTCGCCCAGGTCGTTGCCCTGGCGGTATTCCTCCACGAAGGCGTTCGCCCAATGGCCCAGGTCCAGCGTCTCCGGGCGTGAGCGCTCGCGCCGCGACAGCTGCAGGATGTTCTCGATGATCTCGTTCAATCGCACGCAGTGGTTGTTGATGATCTCCACCATGCGCTGGTCGGCCGGCGGCATGTTGCGCGACTCGGCCAGCAGCTGCGCGGAGTAGCGGATCGCCGCCAGCGGGTTGCGGATCTCGTGCGCGATGGACGCGGACAGCCGGCCCAGCGAGCTGAGCGTGAGCTCCTCGGCACGGCGCGACACCAGCGAGGTGTCGTCGAGAAAGATCAGCACGTGCGAATCGTCGTTCGGCGCCAGTCGGGTGAAGCGCGGCACCACCTCGGGCACGCCGTCGGCCAGCTGGGTGGCCGTCTCGTCGAGCTTGCCCGAGGTCATCCAGTGGTACAGCCGGCGCGACAGCTCCGGCGCCAGCTGGCCCAAGTCGCGCTTGTCCGCCGGCGGGTTGCCCAGCAGCATCCAGGCCGACTCGTTGAGCTGGTGGATGCGGTTGGCGTCGTCCACCAGCAGCACGCCGGTCTTCATGCGGCGGATGATCAGCTCGTTCACCTGGGCCAGGTTGGCCAGGTCGATGCTGCGCTGCTCGGCCAGCGCCTCGGTGGCGCGCAGCTGGCGGCCGAGCACGTGACACAGCGTGGTGCTGGCGAAGTAGGCCAGGCCGAACAGTCCGGCCTCGACCAGCTCGTGGCTGTTGATGGCGCTGTCGGCCGGGGCTTCGATCACGGTGTGGCCGAGCATCCCCAGCGTGGCCAGCGAGGCGAAGAACAGCGACAGGCGCAGCGGCAGCACCAGCGCGCCGGCGCTGAGGTTCACCGCCAGCATCATGGCGATGCCGATGCGCGCGTCGTGCATGGCGATCACCGCCATCACCGCCACGCCGATGTCCACGATCAGGCTGATCGACACCGTGGCTGGCGCGATCACGGTGAGCCGGCGCGTCAGCAGCAGGATGGTCATCGCCGCCAGCAGATAGACCACCACCACCGTCTGGGCGAAGTCCGGATGGGTCAGCTTCAGCCACTGCAGGCCCAGCGGGCTGTAGGCCAGCGCCACGTAGACCACCGCCTGCGCCAGGCGGAAGTAGTTCAGGAAGAACAGTTCGTGGCGGGTGGCCGTGGTGGCCCGACGAATGCCCGGGGTGGGCGGCAGGGCGGGGCTGGACACGTCGATGCGCACTCCGCAGCAGGAATCGGGACGGGTTGCGGGCGAGTATAGACGCGCTGTCGCGCCTTGCGCAGCGTGGTCCGGAAGCGTCGCAGTGCGCCCCGCCCTTTCCATCCGGGCCCGCTGCTGCGAAAATGCGCGGCCGTACTGCGCCGTTCTGCGGTGATCGGTCCTCGCGCCCCCGGCGCGCCCGACCGGCCCACCACGGCAGCGCTTTGCACGCCGGCAGCGTTCCTCAACCGCCGTCCGACTCTCCCGAACCCTCGCCCCAGCCAGGTGCGAGGGTTCGACACGTCCCCCATTCACTCGAGGTATCGAATGAATTTCCACGAGTACCAGGCCAAAGAGCTGTTCGCGCAGTACGGCATCGCCGTCCCGCCGGGCAAGGTTGCCAATTCCCCCGACGCCGCTGTCGATGCCGCCAAGCATCTGGGCGGCACGCAGTGGATGGTCAAGGCGCAGATCCACGCAGGCGGCCGCGGCAAGGCCGGCGGCGTGAAGTTCTGCCGCAGCCTCGACGATGTCCGCGCGGCCGCCAAGGGCATGCTGGGCACGAACATGGAGACCTACCAGTCGGCCGGCCGCGCGCTGCCGGTGAACCTGGTGCTGGTCACCGACGCGACCAACATCGCCAAGGAGCTGTACCTGTCGATCCTGGTGGACCGCGATTCCAAGTCGGTCTCGTTCATCGCCTCCAAGCACGGCGGCGTGGACATCGAGCAGGTGGCCAAGGACACCCCGGAAGACATCCACACCATCGTGGTGGACTTCGTCGAGGGCCTGCAGCCGTACCAGTGCCGCCAGCTCGGCTTCGCGATGGACCTTAACGCCAAGCAGGTCGGCCAGCTGACCAAGATCATGCTGGGCCTGTACAAGCTGTTCAACGAGAAGGACCTGTCGCTGGTCGAGCTCAACCCGCTCGCCATCCTCGAGGACGGCAACCTCGCCGCGCTCGACGGCAAGGTCAACTCCGACGACAACGCCGAGTTCCGCCACGCCGACCTGGCCGCCATGCGCGACCTGACCCAGGAAGACGCGGCCGAGGCGGCTGCAGTGCAGCACAACCTCAACTACGTGACGATGGACGGCACCATCGGCTGCATGGTCAACGGCGCAGGCCTGGCCATGGCCACCATGGACGTGATCAAGCTGGCGGGCGGTGAGCCGGCCAACTTCCTCGACGTCGGCGGCGGCGCCACCAAGGAGCGCGTGACCGAGGCGTTCAAGCTGATCCTCTCCTCCGACAAGGTGAAGGCCATCCTGGTCAACATCTTCGGCGGCATCGTGCGCTGCGATCTGATCGCTGAGGGCATCATCGCCGCGGTGAAGGAAGTGGGTCTGCAGATTCCGGTCGTGGTGCGCCTGCAGGGCACCAACGTCGAGCTGGGCCGCGAACTGCTGGCCAACTCCGGCCTGGCGATCACGCCGGCCGACGATCTCAACGATGCGGCGCAGAAAGCCGTGGCTGCGGCCAAGGCCTGAGGAGCAATCGAAACATGAGCGTTCTCGTCAACAAAAATACCAAGGTGCTGGTGCAGGGCTTCACCGGCCAGCAGGGCACCTTCCATGCGCAGCAGGCGCTGGACTACGGCACCCAGGTCGTCGGCGGCGTGACTCCGGGCAAGGGCGGTTCCGAGCACATCGGTCTGCCGGTGTTCAATTCGGTCGAAGAGGCCGTGGTCGAGACCGGCGCCGATGCGTCGGTGATCTTCGTGCCGCCACCGTTCGCGGCCGACTCGATCCTGGAAGCGATCGACGCGGGCATCCGCGTGATCGTGGCGATCACCGAGGGCATCCCGGTGCTGGACATGCTGCGCGTGAAGAACGTGCTGGCGCAGCATCCGGAAACCGTGCTGATCGGGCCGAACTGCCCCGGCATCATCACCCCGGGCGAGTGCAAGATCGGCATCATGCCGGGGCACATCCACAAGCCGGGCAAGGTCGGCATCGTGTCGCGTTCGGGCACGCTGACCTATGAAGCGGTGTTCCAGACCACCAACGAAGGCCTGGGCCAGTCCACCTGCATCGGCATCGGCGGCGACCCGATCAACGGACTGAACTTCATCGACTGCCTGAAGCTGTTCCAGGACGATCCGCAGACCGAGGGCATCATCATGGTCGGCGAGATCGGCGGCAGCGCCGAGGAAGACGCGGCCGAGTTCATCGCCGAGTACGTGACCAAGCCGGTGGTGTCGTTCATCGCCGGTGCCTCGGCCCCGGCCGGCAAGCGCATGGGCCACGCCGGTGCGATCATCTCCGGCGGCAAGGGCACGGCGGAAGCCAAGTTCGCCGCGCTGGAGAAGGCCGGCGTCACCACGGTGAAGTCGCCGGCCGACCTGGGCAAGACGCTCGCCAAGCTGATGAAGTAAGGCTCCATCGAGCGAATCGGTGCCGTCAGGTACCCATGCAAAAGGCCGCGTGACCCGCGGCCTTTTGTTTTGTCGGACATCCGGTTCTTCTTGTCGGCGGCCATCACGGCGCCGGGCTGCGCCGGCCAGCCGTTGCGGGCCGCGTCGCTGCCGCAGGGTCCAGGCAACAAAAAAGCCGGCGATCGCTCGCCGGCTTTTTTTCTCGATGGTCGAGAGGCGTCAGTGGTGACCGGAGAACGGCACCATCTTGCGCAGCGTGGACGGCGCGTGCGGCCACTTCGGATCGGTCAGGTACGGGTGATCCGGATAGTTCAACGCCAACACCTTGCGCACCTGCTCGGCCTGCTCCTTGCGATCCAGCGAGTTGTAGCTGCGGGCGAGGATGGCCAGCGCGTCGGCGATCTGCGGCGCCTGCTGGTAATGCTCCACCACGTACTGCGCGCGATCGGCCGAGGCCACGAAAGCCTTGTTGCGCAGGTAGAACTCGGCCACGTTGATCTCGAACTGGGCCAGCACGTTGCGCAGGTAGATCATGCGCTGACGGGCGTCCGCGGCGTAGGCGCTGTCCGGGAAGCGGCGGGTGAGCTCGGTGAAGTCATCGAACGACTTCAGGTTGTAGCCCTGGTCGCGGCGGCTTTCCGAGCCGGAGCGGGAGATGTAGCGCTCGATGATTCCCGAGGTACGCCCGAAGTTGATCAGGCCGCGCAGGTAGTAGGCGTAATCGACGTGCTTGTTGGTCGGGTAGGTCTTGATGAAGCGGTTGATCGTGGAATAGGCGTCTTCCGGCTCGTTGTCCTTGTACTGGGCATAGGCCAGCTCGAGCTGCGACTGCTCGTTGTAGTCGCCCGAGGGGAAGCGCGCGATCAGACGCTGATAAGCTTTCGCGGCGGCGGCGTAGTCGCCGTTTTCCAGATCGTTGTGGGCCTTGCTGTAAAGCTGGGCCACCGGCAGCGTGTCGATGGAGTCGCGCTTGCCTTTGAACATCGAGCACGCGCTCATCGTGAGGGCCAGGCCGAGCACGACGAGCAGTTTGGAAATACGCATGGGCAAGGAATTCAGATGTTTGATCGAAAAGGCATGATAGCCGAAACCGGCCGGGCCTCGCGGGGCGGGGCATGACCACCATTCGCCACGAGGCCGTGGTGCCGCTGGCTGCCGCGGGTCGCAGGTTCGACCAGACCGTGGCCGAGATGTTCCCCGACTATTCGCGCTCCCGCCTGGCCGGCTGGATCAAGGCCGGCGCGATCACCCTGGACGGCGCTCAGGCGGCGCCGCGGCACCTGCTGCGCGGTGGCGAGCAGGTGCGCCTGGAGGCCGAGCTGGCCACCGAGGTGACCAGCACCGCCGAGCCCATCGCGCTGGATATCGTCTACGAAGACGAGCACCTGTTGGTGCTCAACAAACCGGCCGGGCTGGTGGTGCATCCGGGCGCAGGCAACCCCGCCGGTACCGTGCTCAACGCCCTGCTGCACCACGATCCGGCGCTGGCAGAGCTGCCGCGTGGCGGCATCGTGCACCGGCTGGACAAGGACACCTCCGGCCTGATGGTGGTGGCCCGGACGTTGGCCACCCATACCGCGCTGGTGGATATGCTCTCGCGCCACGACGTGGAGCGGCAGTACGAGGCAGTGGTGCTGGGCACGCTGGTCGCTGGCGGCACCGTGGATGCGCCGATCGGCCGGCACATGGGCGACCGCCTGCGCCAGGCGGTACGCGACGAGGAAGACGGCAAGCGCGCCGTCACCCACTATCGCCTGCGCGAGCGTTTCCGGGCGCACGCGCTGATCCAGTGCAACCTGGAGACCGGCCGCACGCACCAGATCCGCGTGCACATGGCGCACATCCACCATGCGCTGGTCGGCGACCCGCTGTACGGCGGCGGCCTGCGCCTGCCCAAGGGCGCCAGCGATGCGCTGATCGCCGTGCTGCGCGCCTTCCGTCGTCAGGCGCTGCACGCCGAACGGCTGGCCTTCGTGCATCCGGCGACCGGCGAGGCGCTTGCGTTCACCGCGCCGCGGCCGTCAGACCTCGAAGCGCTGATCGCGGCGCTGCGTACCGACCTCGCCGAGCGCGGGCCACTGGAGGACTAGCCGATGTTTCCGAACGGCGATCCGGCCTGGGTCGTGCCTGCATGGCAGACCCCGCCCGGCGTGTGCGCGGCGGTAAGTACGCGGCAGGGGCCGGGCAGCTCCCTCGCTCCCTACGACTGCTTCAACCTGGGGGCGCGCAGCGGCGATGAGGCATCGGCCGTCGGTGCCAACCGTGCGGCGCTGCAGGCCGCGCTGGGTTTGCCGCGTACGCCGCAGTGGCTGGAGCAGGTCCATGGTACCGACGTGGTCGTCGTGCAGCGTGTTGTTGCGAACGAGCCGCGGGCCGATGCTGCGATCACCCGCGAGCGCGGCCAGCCGCTGGTGATCCTTACTGCCGATTGCCTGCCGATGCTGTTGTGCAGCGACGATGGCGGCGTGATCGGTGCCGCCCATGCCGGCTGGCGGGGGCTGGCCGCCGGCGTGATCGAGCGTACGGTCGCTGCGATGGCGACCGATGCGGCACAGTTGCAGGCCTGGCTGGGTCCGTGCATCGGCCTCGCCAGCTACGAGGTGGGTGAGGAAGTGCGCGCCGCGTTCGTCGATGGCGATGCGGGCGCCGCAGCATGCTTCGTGCCGACGCGTCCGGGGCATTGGCGCTGCGATCTGGCGGCGCTCGCTCGGCGACGGCTGGCGGCGCTGGGCGTCGCGCGGGTCGGCGGTGGTGATTTCGACACGTTCACCGACCCGCGCTTCTATTCGTACCGCCGCGACGGCGCGCGCAGTGGCCGCTTCGCCAGCGTGATCTGGCTGGGCGAGGTGACGGCATCGTCCTGAGCGGGCGGAGCGTGCTCAGCCAATGAGCCGATGCAGGAACGACTGGCACCAGGCGGTGATGTCCTGCTTTTCCAGCACATCCATCATGGCGCGCCAGCGCTGGCGACGTTCGCGTAGCGGCATTTTCAGGGCGCGTTCCAGGGCGTTGGCGACCTCGGCCGGGTCGGCAGGATTCACCAGCAGCGCATCGGTCAGCTCGTGCGCGGCGCCTGCAAAGCGTGAGAGCACCAGTACACCGGGATTCTTCGGGTCCTGACAGGCGACGTATTCCTTCGCCACCAGGTTCATGCCGTCGCGCAGCGGTGTTATCAGCGCGACCCGCGCGGTGCGGTAGTAGCCGCTCAGCAGGCGGTGCGGGAAAGACTGGTTGACGTAGCGGATCGGCACCCAGTCCGGCGCAGCGTACTTGCCGTTGATGTGGCCGGCCAAGCGTTCCAGTTCGCGTCGGATCTGCCGGTACTCCGGCACGGAGCCGCGCGAGGGGGGCGCGATCTGCAGAAAGGTGATCTGCCGGTGCAGCTCCGGGCTGCGATCGAGCAGGTGATCGTAGGCGCGGAAGCGCTCGGGCAAGCCCTTGGAATAGTCCAGCCGGTCCACGCCGATGATCAACGCGCGGCCCTGCAGGCTGGCGCGCAGCTGGGCGATCTCCTCCAACTGAGCGGCCTCGCGGGCGGTTTGCTCGACCAGGTCGGTTTCGATGCTGATGGGGAACACGCCAGCGCGGAAACTGCGTCCGTTGGCCGCGCGGATACGCCCGCCAGGGCGCATCGCGCCGCCGATCTCGTGCAGGAAATATTCTTCCAGCGCGCGCAGGTCGCGCGCCGTGTGCACGCCAACCAGGTCGTAGGCGGCCAGTGTCTCGAACAGCGCCCGGTGTTGTGGCAGGCCGATCAGCAGGCCGGCGGCCGGCAGTGGTGTGTGCAGGAAGAAGCCGATGCGGTTCTTCACCCCGCGCTCGCGCAGGTGAGAGGCCAGGGGAATCAGGTGGTAATCGTGCACCCAGATCACATCGTCGGGCTTGAGCAGCTCAACCAGGTGATCGGCAAACAGCGCATTGACCCGCAGATACCCGTCCAGATGGCCGCGCTGGTAATCCACCAGGTCGGGCCGGTAATGCAGCAGCGGCCACAGCGCGCGATTGGCGAAGCCGGCATAGAACTCGTCGTGATCGGTGCGGGTGAGGTCGATGGTGGCGTAGTCGATCGCCCCGTCCTGAGTGCGCTGTACGCGCGAGCTGTCCGCGCTGATCTTGCCGCTCCAGCCGAACCACAGGCCGCCGCGCTCGCGCATCGCCACACGCATCGCCGAGGCCAGCCCGCCGGTGGCGGTCTGCTGCGGCAGCGCCACGCGGTTGGATACCACCACCAGCCGCCCGTGTTTCTTCGGGCCGCTCACAGGGCATCCTCCCAGCGACGTGAAAGCCGCATGGCGGCCTGGATCAGCCCCACCATCGAGTAGGTCTGCGGGAAGTTGCCCCAGTGCTCGCCGGAGGTCGGCGCAATGTCTTC
The DNA here is from genome assembly GCF_051962475.1 of Dyella sp. Lineage (GTDB taxonomy): Bacteria > Pseudomonadota > Gammaproteobacteria > Xanthomonadales > Rhodanobacteraceae > Dyella_A. Next base: position 53,241 of record NZ_JBQCCF010000036.1, on the reverse strand, counting down.
GGAGAGCAGGCCGAGCGCGTTGCGCTGCGCGAGCATGCGCTCGAACATCGCCCGTGCCCGCTCGCGCCGACCGGTCGCCGCCAGCGCCTCGATGTACCAGAATGTGCAGATGTTGAAGCTGGTCTCCGGCGCGCCGAAGTCGTCCGGGGCGATGTAGCGGAACAGGTGGTCGCCGCGACCGAGCACCCGGCCCACCGTGTCGACGGTGGCAACGAACCGCGGGTCCATGGCATCGATGAAGCCGATGTCCGCCAACAGCAGCAGGCTGGCGTCCAGGTGCTCGCCGCCGTAGGCATCCACGAAGTGGCCCAGGCGCGCGTTCCAGCTTTGCGCGAGGATGCGCGCGCGCAGCGCGGTCGCCTCGTCGTGCCAGTGCCGGGCGCGCTCATCGAGCCCGAGCTCGGTGGCGATGTGGGCGAGCCGGTCGCAGGCGGCCCAGCACATCGCTGCCGAGTAGGTGTGCACCGCGGCGCGGCCACGGAATTCCCACAGCCCCGCATCGGGCTGCTCGGCCATGCGCAGGGCGAGACGGCCCATCTGCTCGAGCCGTTCGAACATGCGTGCATCGCCGCGATGTTCGATGCGACGATCGAAGAACAACTGCGCCGAGGCCAGCACCAGCGAACCGTAGACATCGTTCTGGCGCTGCCGCCACGCGTCGTTGCCGATACGCACCGGCCCCATGCCGCGATAGCCGGCCAGTGCGCCGGCCGTACGCTCGTGCAGTTCGCGCTCGAAGGTGATGCCGAACACCGGCCCGATCTCGCTGTCGCCATGGTCGGCGACCAGGTTGAACACGTAGCGCAGGTAGTTCTCCATCGTGCGCGTCGCACCGAGGCGGTTGAGCGCGCGCACGGTAAAGGCCGCGTCGCGCAGCCAGCAGAAGCGATAGTCCCAGTTGCGCTCGGTGCCGGCGGCTTCGGGAATGGAAGTGGTGAGCGCGGCGACGATCGCCCCCGTGGCCTCGTACTGGCACAGCTTGAGCGTGATGGCGGCGCGGATCACCGCGTCCTGCCATTCGTAGGGAATCGACAGATAGCGCACCCAGTCGCGCCAGTATTCCTGCGTGCGATGCAGCGCCAGCGCGATGAAATCGGCCGGGCTTTCGTCGAGCGTCTCGTCCGGGCCGAGCACGAAGTGAGCGGGGCGGTCGAGCCCGAACGGCAGCGCGCGCTGGATCATTGGCACCGGGACGTCGCTGGTCAGCCGCATGGTGGTGTCGCTGAGCCGGTAGCGCAGGTGATTGCTGCCGGACGTGGCGAGCGCCGGTTCGGCGCCGTAGTCGCACAACGGGCGCAGCAACACCCGAATGCGCGGCGCACCGGCGAGCGGCCGTACGCGCCGGGCCAGCATCACCGGATGGAACAGGCGGCCGCGCGCGCGGTAGCGGGGGGCGAAGTCGGTGACTTCGATGGCTCCGCCGTGGCGGTCGTACAGGCGCGTGACGAGCACGGCGGTGTTGGTCTCGTACCACTGCTCGGTGCGTTCGTGGTCCTGCAGTTCGATCGTCCAGTCGCCGCCCTCGTGGCGCGGCGAAAGCAGCGCACAGAACGAGGCGTCACTGTCGAACGTTGGCAGGCAGGCCCACACGACACGAGCGTCCCGGTCGATCAAGGCGGCGATGCTGCCGTTGCCGACGACACCGAGCTCAAGATCGTGCTGCGGGGTCTCGGTCCTGGCGGGGGTCATGCAGCGAATTTCCTTGCATCAGTGCGTGGTACACGCGGATCAACCAATGCTGCACGGCAGCAGGACTAGGCAGCGTGAATTGCGCGGCAGTGGGGTGTCGACAGCCGACCCGCACGCCGTACCCGCCCGCGCGCGCGACCGTGTCGAAGGCGTGCTCGTCGGTGAGGTCGTCGCCCACGTAGACCGGCTGACGGCCGGCGAACGGTGGCCGCTGCAGCAGTTCGCGCACGGCCCGCCCCTTGTCCATGCCGGCCGGCTTGATCTCCATCACCAGGTTGCCGGCCTGCAGCTCGTAGCCTGGCATCGCTTCGGCGAGAGCGGCCGCGGCATCGCGCATGACGGCGAAGCGTTCCGGCGAGCGGCGGCAGTGCAGGGCGATGGCGATGCCCTTGTCCTCCAGTTCGATGCCGCCGAGCGCTTCCAGCATCGTTTCGGCGCGCTGCTTGAGCTTCGCGTGAGCGGATGTGTCCAGCGGATGCTCGCGGCGCTGCCCGTCCGCGTGGCGAAGCTGCAGGCCGTGCAGGCCGGCCATTGCCCAGGGATGGCCGAACAGCCGTTCCAGGTCAGTCAGCGCACGGCCGCTCACCAGCGACAGTGCGCCGTGCAACTCGGCGTGCAGTTGCTGCAGGATCGCGAGCAGCTCGGGCGAGGCGGCGACGGCGGCGGGGTCGTCATGGAAGTCGAGCAGGGTGCCATCGACGTCCAGGAACAACGCCCAGCGCGCATCGGGGGCGGGCAACGGGGGCGGGGGCAGGTCGGTGGGGGGCGTGGCGGGGGCGGTCATCGGCGGCGCACGCTAGCAAGGCTCATGTGAAGGCTGGGCGCATCCGCTTGAATCGGCCTCGCCCGTCCGCATCTTGCGCCTCAGCGGCAGCGGCGCTGCCAACAGTATTCAGAGAGGGGATCACCTCATGCGGATGGATAAGCTCACCTCGCGTTTCCAGCAGGCGCTGGCCGACGCGCAGTCGCTGGCGGTCGGGCGCGACAACAACATGCTCGAGCCGGTGCACGTGATGGCTGCGCTGCTGGATCAGCAGGGCGGCTCGACCGGGCCACTGTTGACCCAGGCACAGGTCAACGTGCCGGCGCTGCGCCAGCGCGTGGGCGAGATGCTCGATCGCCTGCCGCAGGTGCGCGGGCAGGAAGGCAACATCAACGTAGGCAACGACCTGTCGCGCCTGCTCAACCTCACCGACAAGCTGGCGCAGCAGCGTGGCGACCAGTTCATTGCAAGCGAGCTGTTTGTGCTGGCGGCATTGGAGGACAAGGGCGAGCTGGGCGGCGCGCTGAAGGCGGCTGGGGCGCAGAAGGCAGCGATCGAGGCGGCGATCGAGAAGCTGCGCGGCGGCGAGAAGGTGCAGAGCGAGAACGCCGAAGAGCAGCGCCAGGCGCTGGAGAAGTACTGCATCGACCTCACCGCGCGTGCCGAGAGCGGCAAGCTCGACCCAGTGATCGGCCGCGACGAGGAGATCCGCCGCACGATCCAGGTGCTGCAGCGGCGCACCAAGAACAACCCGGTGCTGATCGGCGAGCCCGGCGTGGGCAAGACCGCGATCGTCGAGGGCTTGGCCCAGCGCATCGTGAAGGGTGAAGTGCCCGAGGGCCTGCGCGACCGCCGCGTGCTGTCGCTGGACATGGGCGCGCTGATCGCCGGTGCGAAATTTCGCGGCGAGTTCGAGGAACGGCTCAAGGCCGTGCTCAACGATCTGGCCAAGCAGGAAGGCCGGGTGATTCTGTTCATCGACGAGCTGCACACCATGGTCGGCGCCGGCAAGGCCGACGGCGCGATGGATGCCGGCAACATGCTCAAGCCTGCGCTGGCGCGCGGCGAGCTGCACTGTATCGGCGCGACTACGCTGGACGAGTACCGCAAGTACATCGAGAAGGACGCCGCGCTGGAGCGCCGCTTCCAGAAGGTGTTCGTGGGCGAGCCCACGGTGGAGGACACCATCGCGATCCTGCGCGGCCTGAAGGAGCGCTACGCGGTGCACCACGGCGTGGAGATCACCGACCCGGCGATCGTCGCCGCGGCCACGCTGTCCAACCGCTACATCCCCGACCGCCAGCTGCCGGACAAGGCGATCGACTTGATGGACGAGGCCGCCTCGCGCATCCGCATGGAGATCGACTCCAAGCCGGAAGAGCTCGACCGCCTGGAGCGCCGGCTGATCCAGCTGAAGATCCAGCGCGAAATGCTGAAGAAGGAGAAGGACGACGAGTCGAAGAAGCGCCTCGCCGATCTGGAGGCCGACATCGAGAAGCTCGAGCGCGAGTTTTCCGACCTCAACGAGATCTGGAAATCCGAGAAGGCTGCGCTGCAGGGGGCCACCAAGGTGAAGGAGCAGATCGAGGCCGCGCGCGTGGAGCTGGAGGCGGCGCAGCGCCGCCAGGACTACGCCAAGATGAGCGAGATCCAGTACGGCCGCATGCCGGAACTGGAAAAGCAGCTCGCCGCGGCGCAGGCCGCCGAGCAGCAGGGCGACTTCAAGCTGGTGCAGGACCGCGTCACCGCCGAGGAGATCGCCGAGGTGGTGTCGCGCTGGACCGGCATCCCGGTCAGCAAGATGCTCGAAGGCGAGCGCGAGAAGCTCTTGAAGATGGAGGACGCGCTGCACGCGCGCGTGGTCGGCCAGGACGAGGCGATCAAGGTGGTGGCCGACTCCGTGCGCCGCTCGCGCGCGGGGCTGTCCGACCCGAACCGGCCCAGCGGCTCGTTCCTGTTCCTCGGCCCTACCGGCGTGGGCAAGACCGAGCTGTGCAAGGCGCTGGCCGAATTCCTGTTCGACTCGGCCGACGCGATGGTACGCATCGACATGAGCGAGTTCATGGAGAAGCATGCCGTGTCGCGACTGGTCGGCGCGCCCCCGGGTTATGTCGGCTATGAAGAGGGCGGCTACCTCACCGAGGCGGTGCGCCGCCGGCCGTACAGCGTGATCCTGCTGGACGAGGTGGAGAAGGCGCATCCGGACGTGTTCAACATCCTGCTGCAGGTGCTCGACGACGGTCGCCTCACCGACGGCCAGGGCCGCACGGTGGACTTCCGCAACACGGTCATCGTGATGACCTCCAACCTCGGCTCGCACCAGATCCAGGAGCTGGCCGGAGACGATTCGCCCGAGGCCTACACGCAGATGAAGGCCGCGGTGATGGGCGTGGTGCAGGCGCACTTCCGACCGGAGTTCATCAACCGGCTGGACGACATTGTGGTGTTCCACCCGCTGACCAAGCCGCAGATCCGGCAGATCGCCCGCATCCAGCTGCGCAGCCTGGAAAAGCGGCTGGCCGAGCGCCAGCTGGGCCTGACCATCAGCGAGAAGGCGCTGGACCTGCTGGGCAACGTGGGTTTCGACCCGGTGTACGGTGCGCGGCCGCTGAAGCGGGCGATCCAGCAGCAGGTGGAGAACCCGCTGTCGCGGGAAATCCTCGAGGGACGTTTCCCGGCCGGCGCCACCGTGGCGGTGGATGCCGAGGGCGGGCACCTGGTGTTCGGCAAGGCTTGACCTGGGCCGCTGCGCCGGCAAGAACGAAGAAGCCCGCCAATTGGCGGGCTTCTTCGTTGCGGCGATGAGCCAGGAGGCTTACCAGTGGTAGGCCACCGTGGCGTAGTAGTACGCACCGCTGAAGCCATACGGCGAGGAGTTGGGATACGGGAGGATGACGTTGAATGCCGCCGTACGCGGCTGCACCTTGTCCGGGTATTCGTTGGTGACGTTGTTGCCGCCCACGCTGAAGGTCCAGTCGTTCCAGTTGTAGCTGGCCGACAGATCCAGCAGATAGGCCGAGCCGAAGGTCTGGTCGCCGCTGGGCACGGTGCCGAACGTCGTCCACTCGCCGTAGCGGGTGACCTGACCGTGGAAGGTCCAGTTGTTTACCGTCCAGTCGCCGGCCACGAAGGCCTTGGTCTTGGGCGTGCCCTTGGTGATGCGACCCTGTTCGGCGCGGTCGATGATCGGCAGGGTGAGCCCGGCCAGGCCCAGTTGCGGTGGGTTGTCGGCGATGTTGCGAATAGTGGTCTTGTTGTAGTTGATGCCGCCGGTGAGCTTGAGTGAGGAGTTCTGCAGCTCGATTGGGTAGGTGGAGACGAGATCCACGCCGCGGGTGCGCGTGTCCACCGCGTTGGTGAAGAAGCGGCCGCCGCTGACGAACGGGATGCCCACCGAGGTGAGGTAGTTCTGCACCGCGTCGCCGACCAGGTTGCCGCTGAGAATGATGCGGTGGTCGATGTCGATCTGGTACAGGTCCAGCGTGGTGTACAGGCCGTTGGACGGCGTCAGCACGAGTCCGAGGCTGTAGTTGCGCGACTTTTCAGGCTTGAGGTTCTGCGCCCCCAGCGCCTGCGCGGCCGGATCGGTCACCGGGAAGGTGCGGATCGTGTACGGCACCAGCACGCCGCCGCCCTGGTTGACGAAGTTGATCGCGGTGGAGGAGTAGTACTCCTGCTGCAGCGATGGTGCGCGGAAGCCGTTCGACACGGTGCCGCGCAGCGCCACGGTGTCGTTGAACGCGTAGCGGCCGGACGCCTTCGCCGAGGTGGTGCTGCCGAAATCGCTGTAGTGCTCGTAGCGCGCGGCCAGGCCGGCGGAAAACTTGTAGGTCAGGTCGCTTTCCAGGTCGAGGTAGACCGCGCGGCTGTTACGGCCATGCGTGCCCGCGTCGCCCGGCTGGTAGCCCGGGAACACCTGGGCACCGGCGCCGGCATAGGAGGCGCCGTCACCTTCCTTGATGGTGAACTTCTCGTGGCGGTACTCCAGGCCCCAGGCGACGGTGAGCGGGCTCTGCAGTCCGCTGATCTCGAAGTCGCGGCTGAAGTCGCCGTTGAACGCGTCCTGCCGGTTGGTCAGCGTGCCGATGTAGAAGCCGGTCGGCGAATCGGCGCCGAGCGAGTAGTTGTAGGTGTCGGTGGTGTTGAGCTTCCAGTGGTTGCCGCCGGTGTTGGCGCTGAGGTCGTAGTTCCAGTCAGCCACCTTGCCGCGCACGCCCAGCACTTCAGAGTCGTCGCGGATCGCGCTGTTCTCGATCGGCAGATAGCCGCTGGGATACACGTCGACTGCGCCGGAGCCATTGCTGGCGTACTGCGAGAGCGAGCGGAAGAAGCCGCCGGCCTTCACGTCGCGCTTGTTGAACAGGGTGAACGCGTACAGCTGGGCGTTCGGTGTCAGGTCGTACTGCGCGTTGATCGCCGCCTGCTTGGAGCGGGTCAGCGGCAGGCCGTAGTGGAAGGTGACCGTATTGTAGGTCGGGTCGGCCGGGTAGCGCGGATCCGGACCGGCGCGGTTGGTCGAGTCCTGGTGCGTGGCGTTGGCGCTCAGGTGGATCCAGCCCTTGTCGCCGAGCTTGAAGCCGCCGTCGGCGCCGCCCTGCCACGTGTCGCCATCGCCGCCGTCGTACTGGCCGCGGGTGAGGCTGGCCGAGCCGTGCTCGGCGCCGCCCTTGAGAATGATGTTGATGACGCCGGCGATCGCGTCGGAGCCGTACTGGGCGGCGGCACCGTCACGCAGCACTTCCACGTGGTCGATCGCGTTGACCGGGATCGCATTGATGTCCACCGGCGAGGAGCCGCGGCCGAGCGAGCCGTTGACGTTGACGATGGCGGTGGGGTGCTGGCGCTTGCCGTTGATCAGCACCAGAGTGTGGTCGGGCGCCAGGCCGCGCAGCTGGGCAGGCTGGATCGCGTCGGTGGCGTCGGTTACCGAGGGCTGGGGGAAATTGAACGACGGCAGCAGGGTGCGCAGCGCCGTGGCCAGGTTGGGTGCACCGGTGCCTTCGAGGTCTTTCGGGGTCAGCACGTCGATCGGGGCGAGCGAGGTCGACTCGGTGCGGTCGAACGACCGTGTGCCGGTAACGACGACCGTCTGCAGGTTGGTGGTCTTCTTCTCGCCCTGCTGGGGGGCGGCGTCCTGGGCCATGGCCACCTGCGAGAGTGCAAGCAGAGTGGCGGTGACCAGAGCGGTGCGGGTCGGTAGTGGTCGTGCAGACATGAAAGATTCTCCCCGGATAGCGGATCGCGTCTGTGTGCGCGATGAAAGTCCCTGCGACGAATCGGTGTCGGTCGTGATTTGCTGCGACGCGACATGGCTCCCTCGTCTCGCAAACTAGGTAGCCGCTAGGGCCTCTGTCAACCAGACGTTAGTAATGTGTTGTCGCAAGATCGTGCAGCGGGTGAGCTTCTCATGCTTGAAATGCTGGCGCGAGGCGCCATAGTCGGCGCCTGCCCGATGCTCCACGGAGATTTTTCATGCCCATCTACGCCTTCGCCTGCCAGGCCTGCGGCCACAGCTTCGACCGCCTGCAGAAGCTCTCCGACGCCGATCCCACCGTGTGTCCGGCCTGTGGCGCCGAACAAGTGCAGCGGCAGGTGACCGCACCGGCGTTCCGCCTAGCTGGCAGCGGCTGGTACGAGACCGACTTCAAGAAGGACGGCGACAAGAAGCGTAACCTCGCTGGCGACCCGGCCGCGGCTCCGGCACCGGCACCGGCGGCCGCTCCCGCTCCCGCTCCGGCGCCCGCCGCCGCCGACTGATCCCGCACGCAAGGATTTGCGCCGGTTCAATCGCCGTTCGGCAGCGTGCCGCTAGCGTCCGCCCACCATCACTGGAGGGGCACCATGCGATCACTTCTTGCCGCGGCATTGGCCTGGGTACTGGGCGCGTTCGCGCTGCTGTCTGGATCGGCGCCGTTGCGCGCCCAGGGCTGGAACGACCCGGTGCGCTGCGCCAGCAACGACGGCCATTACACCCGCTGCGTGATGCCGTGGCGCGACGCGCGGTTGATGAAACAGGAATCCAAGGCGGCCTGCGTGCGCGGCGATACCTGGGGCGTGGAGCGCGGCGTGCTATGGGTGGATCGCGGCTGCCGCGGGCTGTTCGTGGCGGGCGATCGCTGGGGCGGCCGCGACGATGATCGCTACGACGACCGTTACCGCGACCGCTACGGCGATCGCGACGATCGCCACCACGACCGCGATGACGACCGTGGCCCCTGGCGCCCGGGCCCGGGCTGGGACCGCCAGATTCGGCTGCAGTGCGACAGCAACAAGAAGCGCTACCAGATGTGCCAGGTCGACGTCGGCCCGCGCGGGCATGCGCGGCTGGTGCGTCAGTTGTCCGATGCGCGGTGCACGGAAGGCTACAGCTGGGGCTGGAACCGCGCCGGGGTGTGGGTCGCCCATGGCTGCCGCGGGCAGTTCGTGGTCGATCGTCGCTGGTAGCGGCAGGGCGTCCGTGCGACGGCGGCGCAGGCGTGGCGGCCGCCTGCGGTGGTAACATTCGCGGTCTTTTCTTCGCCCCCACGCCGCCGCCGCGGCCCGGAGTTTCAAGCGCATGCGCACGCATTACTGCGGACTCATCGACGAGTCCCTGGTCGGCCAGACCATCACCCTGTGCGGCTGGGTCAACAAGACCCGCCTGCAATCCCACGTCGCCTTCATCGACCTGCGCGATCACGAAGGGCTGGCCCAGGTGGTGGTGGAGCGCGAGAACGCCGATGCCTTCGCGGTGGCTGGCGACGTCGGTTATGAGTACTGCCTGCGCGTGACTGGCACGATCCGCGCGCGGCTCTCGGTGAACGACAAGCTCAAGACCGGCACGGTCGAGCTGCTGGCCGAGCAGGTGGAGATTCTCAACGTGGCGAAGGATCTGCCTTTCGCGCTGCACGAGAACCCCAACGAGGACATGCGGATGACCTACCGCTACCTCGACCTGCGCCGCCCTGAAATGCAGGCGATGATGCGCAAGCGCATCAAGCTGGTGCAGGCGCTGCGCCGCTACCTCGACGAGCGCGGTTTCCAGGACATCGAGACGCCGATCCTGACCAAGGCCACGCCCGAAGGCGCGCGTGACTACCTGGTGCCCAGCCGCGTGCATCCGGGCCAGTTCTACGCGTTGCCGCAGTCGCCGCAGCTGTTCAAACAGATCCTGATGATGGCCGGCTTCGACCGCTACTACCAGATCGCCCGCTGCTTCCGCGACGAGGACCTTCGCGCCGACCGCCAGCCGGAGTTCACCCAGCTCGACCTGGAGTTCGCCTTCGTCGAGGAGCAGGACGTGCAGGATTTCGTGGAGGAGCTGATCCGCCACGTGTTCCGTGAAGTGCAGGGTGTGGAGCTGGACGCCACCTTCCCACGCATGACCTGGGACGAAGCCATGCGCCGCTTCGGCTCGGACAAGCCGGACCTGCGCATCGCGCTGGAGCTGGTCGACGTGGCCGCGGCGCTGAAGCACGTCGAGTTCAAGGTGTTTGCCGAGCCGGCCAACGATCCGGCCGGCCGCGTCGCCGCGCTGCGCGTGCCGGACGCGGCCACGCTGTCGCGCAAGGAAATCGACGGGCTCACCGAGTTCGTCGCCCGCTACGGCGCCAAGGGCCTGGCCTGGCTCAAGGTGGAAGATCTGACCAAGGGCCGCGAAGGCGTCAACTCGCCGGTGGCGAAGTTCCTCGACGACGCGGCGCTGGACGGCCTGCTCAAGGCCACCGGCGCGCAGACCGGCGACATCGTGTTCGTCGGCGCCGGCAAGTGGAAGACGGTCACCGACTTCATGGGCGCGCTGCGCCTGAAGGTCGGCAAGGACCGTGGCCTGGTCGAGAACAGCTGGAAGCCCCTGTGGGTCACCGACTTCCCGATGTTCGAATACGACGAGGAAGAGAAGCGCTTCGTCGCCCTGCATCACCCGTTCACCGCGCCCAAGGTGGACGACATCGCTGACCTCAAGGCGAACGCGGCCAACGCGGTGAGCCGTGGCTACGACATGGTGCTCAACGGCAACGAGATCGGCGGTGGCTCGATCCGTATCCATCGCCCGGAGATGCAGAGCGCCGTGTTCGAGCTGCTCGGCATCGGTGCGGAGGAGGCAGAGATGAAGTTCGGTTTCCTGCTCAAGGCGCTGAAGTTCGGCGCGCCGCCGCACGGCGGCCTGGCCTTCGGCATCGACCGCATCGCCGCACTGATGGCCGGCACCGAGTCGATCCGCGACGTGATCGCCTTCCCCAAGACCACCAGCGCGCAGGATCTGATGACCGACGCGCCCTCGCCGGTGGCCGCGAGCCAGCTCAAGGAGCTGCACGTGGCGGTCGCAGCGCCGGAGCCGGCCGGGCAGGGGTGATGGTGCCGATGCGGTCGACGCGATGGCTTGCCGGCAGCGAGCGGTTGCGTCGCCGCGTTGACCGGCAGGTGCTGGCGCGATGATCGAGCACGTCATCCTGCTGCACGGCTTGTGGATGCGCGGCTTCGCGCTGGCCATGCTGCACCGGCGGATGATGGAGGCGGGATTCCGCGTCCATCGGTTCGACTACCTCAGCGTGGCCAACACCCAGGAGCGCATCCTGGAGCGGCTGCGTGGGCGGATGGTGGAGCTAGCCGAGGCCGGCAGTGCGGTGCACCTGGTGGGGCACAGCCTCGGCGGCCTGCTGGCGCTGCAGGTGTGCCACGACGCTGTCGACCTGCCGCCTGGGCGAGTGGTGTGTCTGGGTTCCCCGCTGCTCGGCAGTGCCGCGGCGCGGGAGTTTTCCGGGCTGGGCCGCAGCGGCGAAGCGCTGCTCGGCCACAACCGCGACCTGCTCGAAAAGGGCTTCGAGTGCTGGGACGGCCCGCGCCAGGTCGGCGTGATCGCCGGCCGCTCGCCGATTGGCCTGGGCGCCGTGCTTGCCCATATCGAAGGCGAGCACGACGGCACCGTGGCGGTGTCCGAGACGCGGTTGCCCGGGCTGGCCGATCACTGCGTGGTCGACGCCAGCCACACGGGATTGCTGTTCTCCGCCGACGTGGCGCGCCTCACCGCGCGCTTCCTGCGCGAAGGGCGCTTTGCCGTGGTGGCGTCGAACGAGCTGCCCGCGACGGGCTGAGCCAGGTCCACCGGTAGCGGGCGGATAGAGTAAAATTCCGCGCTTCATCACCAGATCAGGTTGTGCAGCGCCATGGGTAGAGGCCCGTCCATCGAAGGTCGCAAGAACGCCGAAGACGCCAAGCGCGCCAAGGTGTTCACCAAGCTCATCCGCGAGATCACCGTGGCCACCCGCGCTGGTGTGGCCGACCCGGCCGGCAACCCGCGCCTGCGCGCGGCGGTAGACAAGGCGCTGTCGGCCAACATGCCCAAGGACACCATCGAGCGTGCTATCAAGCGCGGCTCGGGCGCCGACGGCGGCGCCAACATGGAAGAGCTGCGCTACGAGGGCTACGGCCCGGCCGGCATCGCGCTGATCATCGAGTGCTTCACCGACAACCCCACCCGCACCGTGGCCGACGTGCGCCATGCGCTGACCCGCCACGGCGGCAACCTGGGCACCAGCGGCTCGGTGGCATTCCAGTTCACCCGCTGCGGCGAGATCGTGTTCGCCACCGGCGGCAATGAGGCGGCCGAGGAGAAGGTACTGGAGGCGGCGCTGGAGGCCGGTGCCGACGACGTGGTCAACGAGCACGGCGAGAGCACCGTGCTGTGTGCGCCGGAGAACTTCGAGGCCGTGCAGCAGGCGTTGATCGCTGCGGGGCTGGAGTCCTCGCATGCCGGCGTGGTGATGCGCCCGAATAACCGCGTCGCGGTGCCGGACGAGGCGCAGGAAACGCTGCAGGATTTGCTCGAGCGCCTCGATGCGCTCGACGACGTCAGCGAGGTCTATCACAACGCGCTGCTGCCGGCCGAGGCCGCCGGCTGACGCAGCGCTGGCCTCCGGCCGCGTTGCGACCGCGCATTGCATGAGCATCCGCATCCTCGGCATTGACCCAGGCAGTCAGCGCACCGGTGTGGGCATCATCGATGTCGACGCGCAGGGCAAGTTGTCGCACGTGTTCCACGGCGCACTCGCCGTGGCTGGCGAGGCCACGTTCCCGCTGCGACTGAAACGCATCTTTGACGGCCTGTGTGACATCATCGCCGCCCATCAACCGGCCGAGTGCGCGATCGAGCGTGTGTTCATGGCGCGCAATCCGGATTCGGCGCTGAAGCTGGGACAAGCCAGAGGCGCCGCGATCTGTGCGGTGGTCAGTCAGGGGATCGTGGTGCACGAGTACGCAGCAACCGAAGTGAAACAGTCGGTGGTCGGCAGTGGCCGCGGCGACAAGACCCAGGTGCAGCACATGATCGGCGTCCTGCTCGGACTGAAGGGGCCGCTGCAGGCCGATGCCGCCGATGCGCTGGCCATCGCCGTCACCCACGCGCACACGCGTTCGAGCCTGACCCGCGTGGGCATTCCGCGCACGGCGTGGAGGCGTGGACGATGATCGGTCGCCTGCGTGGGACCCTCATCTCGAAGCAGCCGCCGTGGCTGTTGATCGATGTGGGCGGCGTCGGCTACGAGCTCGAGGCGCCGATGTCGACCATCTACGATCTCCCCGCCACCGGCAAGGAAGTGATCCTGCTCACTCACCATGCCGTGAAGGAAGACAGCGTGGCGCTGTACGGTTTCATGCACGAGGCCGAGCGCACGCTGTTTCGCAACCTGCTCAAGGTCAGCGGCATCGGCGCGAAGATTGCGCTGGCGGTGCTGTCGGGCGTGTCCACCAACGACTTCGCGCGGCTGGTACACGCCGGCGACGTGGTGGCGCTGACCAAGATTCCCGGTATCGGCAAGAAGACCGCCGAGCGCATCGTGGTGGAGCTGCGCGGCCGCGTGGACGGGCTTGGCGTGAGTCTGCCCGGCATGCCGGCCAGCGCAGCCGCGCCGCTGGATGCCTCCGGCGAGGCGACGGTCGCGCTGCAGCAGCTCGGCTACAAGCCGGCCGAGGTCACGCGCCTGGTGCAGAAGGTCGCCGCCGATGGTGACAGCGCCGAGGCCATCATCCGCAAGGCACTGCGCGCCGCGCTCGGCGGCTAGGGCAGTGGGGAGCGTCATGAATCAGCAGACCCAAGCTTCGTCCTCCACCGATACCGGTGGCGCCGACGCCTCGCACGGCAGCCGCTCGGCGCTGATCCTTGGTGCCATTGGCGTGGTGTTCGGCGATATCGGCACCAGCCCGCTGTACACCATGCACGAGACCTTCCTGCCCGAGCACGGTCTGCATCCGCGGCCGGCCACGGTGCTGGGCATTCTCTCGCTGGTCACCTGGTCGCTGATCCTGGTGGTGGCGGTGAAGTACGTGAGCCTGGTGATGCGCGCCGACAACAAGGGCGAGGGCGGCATCATGGCGTTGATGACGCTGGCCCAGCGCGCGGTGGGTCAGTCCACCCGCATGCGCAAGCTGGTGGTGTTGATGGCTTTGCTGGGGGCAGCCCTGTTCTTCGGTGACGGGGTGATCACGCCGTCGATCTCGGTGCTGTCGGCGGTGGAAGGCCTGGAGGTGGCGGCGCCGGCGCTGTCGCACTGGGTGGTGCCGCTCACGGTGGCGGTGCTGCTGGGCCTGTTCTGGATGCAGCGCCACGGCACCGCGAAGGTCGGCGCGGTATTCGGCCCGATCATGGTGCTGTGGTTCCTCAGCCTCGGCGTGATCGGCGTGTGGAACATCATCCAGGCGCCAGGGGTGCTGTACGCACTCAACCCCTGGTACGCGGTGCAGTTCTTCATGACCCACGGTACCGCTTCGGCGCTGGCGCTGGGGTCGGTGGTGCTGTGCGTGACCGGCGCGGAGGCGCTGTACACCGACATGGGCCACTTCGGGCGCTTTCCGATTCGCGCCGCCTGGTTCTTCTTCGTGATGCCGGCGCTGCTACTCAACTACTACGGCCAGGGTGGGTTGCTGCTGGTCGATCCGAAGGCGATCGACAATCCGTTCTATCACGCCGTGCCGGACTGGGCGCTCTATCCGATGATCGCGCTGGCCACGGCCTCCACGGTGATCGCCTCGCAGGCGGTGATCTCCGGCGCGTTTACGGTGACGCGGCAGGCGATCCAGCTCGGCTTCGTGCCGCGCATGCAGGTGGTGCATACCTCGCGCGAGGCGATCGGGCAGATCTTCCTGCCGTGGGTGAACCGCGCGCTGATGGTGGCGGTGATCGCCACGGTGGTGAGCTTCGGCTCGTCCAACGCGCTGGCCGGCGCCTACGGTATCGCCGTGACCGGCACCATGGCCATCGACACCGTGCTGGTGATGATCGTGGCGCGGCGCATGTGGCACTGGAGCCGCGCCGCGGTGATCCTCACGGCGGTGTTGCTGCTGGTGATCGACCTGAGCTACTTCGGCGCCAACACGCTGAAGATCATGCAGGGTGGTTGGTTCCCGTTGGTGCTGGGCCTGATCATGTTCGTAGTGATGACCACCTGGCGCCGCGGTCGCGACCTGGTGGTACGCGAGATCAAGCAGGGCGGCCTGGCGCTCAAGCCGTTCATCGCCAACATCTCCGAGCATCCGCCGCTGCGCGTGCCGGGCACGGCGGTGTTCCTCACCGCCAACCAGGAGGCCGTGCCGCACGCCCTGCTGCACAACCTCAAGCACAACAAGGTGCTGCACGAGCGCAACGTGCTGCTCACCGCCGAGACGCTGGAAACCCCGGTGGCGGAGTCGGAGGAGCGCATCCAGCTCGAAGAGCTGGGCGGCGGCTTTTACGGCCTCACCCTGCGCTTCGGCTTTGCCGAGGACCCGAACATTCCGCTGGCGCTGGCGCAGTGCTCGCGCAGCGGGCTGCCGTTCGACCTGATGGACACCACGTTCTTCCTCTCGCGCGAGAACATCGTGGCCGATGCGCGCCGCCCGGGCATGGCGCTGTGGCGCGACAAGCTGTTCGCGTTCATGGCGCGCAACGCGATGCCGGCCACGGCGTTTTTCCAGATCCCCGGCAATCGGCTGATCGAGCTGGGCGCGCAGGTGGAGATTTGAGCGGCCGGCTCGAGCCTGCGCGATCGCGGGGGTAAGAGCGCAACCTGTGCGCGCCGGATTCGGTCTCGGCGAAGGTCGCCGCGCGCCGGTGCGCTCCTACGGGCGCGCCGCGGCCTGCCATAATGCCGACATGACCGACCGCATCATCACTGCCGCCGCCCAGCTCGACGACGACGCGCTGGAAGCCACCATCCGGCCCCGGCGTCTGGCCGAATACTTGGGCCAGCAGGCGGTGCGCGAGCAGCTCTCCATCTATATCGAGGCGGCGAAGAAGCGCAGCGGGGCGCTGGACCACGTGCTGATCTTTGGCCCGCCGGGGCTGGGCAAGACCACGCTCAGCCACGTCATCGCCAACGAGCTGGGGGTCAACGTGCGCTCCACCTCCGGCCCCGTGCTGGAGCGCGCCGGCGACCTGGCCGCGCTGCTGACCAACCTCGAGCCGCACGACGTGCTGTTCGTCGACGAAATCCATCGCCTGTCGCCGGTGGTCGAGGAAGTGCTGTATCCGGCCATGGAAGACTTCCAGATCGACATCATGATCGGCGAAGGCCCGGCCGCCCGCTCGATCAAGCTCGACCTGCCGCCGTTCACCCTGATCGGCGCCACCACGCGCGCTGGCATGCTCGCGGCGCCGCTGCGCGACCGCTTCGGCATCGTGCAGCGGCTGGAGTTCTATACCGCCGAGGAGCTCACCGACATCGTGCGCCGCGCGGCGAAGATTCTCGGTATCGCCTGCGAGGTGGAGGGGGCGCAGGAAATCGCCCGCCGCTCGCGCGGCACGCCGCGTATCGCCAATCGCTTGCTGCGCCGCGTGCGTGATTACGCCGAAGTGCGCGCCGGCGGGGCCATCACCCTGGCCGCGGCGCAGGCCGCGCTGGGCATGCTGAAGGTCGATCCGCAGGGCTTCGACGAGCTGGACCGGCGCCTGCTGACCCTGATCATCGAGAATTTCGACGGCGGCCCGGTCGGCGTGGAATCGCTGGCCGCGGCGCTCAGCGAAGACCGTGGCACGCTGGAAGACGTGGTCGAGCCGTACCTGATCCAGCAGGGTTACCTGGTGCGCACGGCCCGCGGGCGCATGGTCAGCGCCAAGGGCTGGCGGCATCTGGGCCTCACCCCGCCGCCGCGCCAGGCGCTGGCGCCGGACCTGTTTTCCGCCGGGTCCAGCGAACCCTGATCCACGCGCCGCCGCCGTGCGGCTGTCGCCTCCAACCGCCGCAAGAGATCACGCCCCATGCCCGTGTTTCATTGGCCTGTCCGCGTCTACTGGGAAGACACCGACGCCGGTGGCGTCGTCTACCACGCCAGCTACCTGCGCTTCCTGGAGCGGGCCCGCAGCGAGTGGTTGCGCAGCCTGGGCGTGGAGCAGTCGGCCTTCAAGGCGCGCACCGGGCTGGCCTTTCTGGTGCGCTCGATGCACATCGACTTCCTCAAGGCCGCCCTGCTGGACGATGAACTGCTCGTGACAGTGGAAGTCAAAGAACGTCGCGCTGCCAGTATTCTTTTCGGCCAGACCATCCAGCGCCGCGACGGCACCGGGCTCATTCGGGCCGAGGTCCGCGTGGCGTGCGTCGATGTCGAGCGCATGGCACCGGTACGGATACCGGACGACGCCATCCCCGGCCTTACCCCCTGACCCCATTTCCGCGGAGAACTCCCAAGCCATGAACGGTGGACTGAACATTTTCAAGCTGGTCGCGGAAGCGAGCACGCCGGTACAGCTGGTCATGCTCGTGCTGCTGGCGTTCTCCTTCATGTCCTGGGTCATCATCATCCGCAAGTACTCGCAGATGAAGGCGGCGATGGAAAACGCCGAGGCGTTCGAGGAGCGCTTCTGGTCCGGCGGCGACCTGGCCCAGCTGTTCCGCGAAGTGAGCAACGGCGGCGCCGAGAACGGCGGCATGGAGACGATCTTCGAGTCCGGCTTTCGCGAGTTCGCCCGCCAGCGCCAGCGCAAGGCCAGTGACATGCGCATAGTGATGGAGAGCTCCGAGCGCGCCATGCGTGTGGCCGGCACCCGTGAGATCGGCCTGCTGGAGCGCAATCTCGAGTTCCTCGCCAACGTCGGCTCGATCAGCCCTTACGTCGGCCTGTTCGGCACCGTGTGGGGCATCATGGGCGCGTTCCAGGGCCTGGGCGAGATGAAGGACGTCACCATCGCCGCCGTCGCGCCACATATCTCCGAGGCGCTGATCGCCACCGCGATGGGTCTGTTCGCGGCGATTCCGGCCGTGTGGGCCTACAACCGCTATGCCAACCGCGTCGAGCGCATTGCCTCGCGCTACGAGGTGTTCC
This sequence comes from Dyella sp., assembly GCF_051962475.1. Taxonomy (GTDB): domain Bacteria; phylum Pseudomonadota; class Gammaproteobacteria; order Xanthomonadales; family Rhodanobacteraceae; genus Dyella_A. Next base: position 35,522 of record NZ_JBQCCF010000036.1, on the reverse strand, counting down.
AGGAGGAGTTCTCCTCGGTGCTGCAGCGGCAGATCCAGTCTGACGACGTCCGCTGAGGTCCGTTCCCATGCGCCCCAGCCACCGCAAGCGGCACAAGCTCAAGTCCGAGATCAACGTCGTGCCGTACATCGACGTGATGCTCGTGCTGCTGATCATCTTCATGGTGACCACGCCGATGCTCAACGCCAATGTCGACGTGAACCTGCCCCAGGCCAACGCCCGCTCACTGAAGGACAAGAAGGATCCGGTGATCATCTCCGTGGGGTCGGACGGCAAACTGTTCCTGACCCTGGGCGACGCCAAGAAGGAAGCCATCGACGAAGAGGGCCTCAAGACCAAGGTCGGCGCGTTCGTCAAGGCCAATCCGGAAGTAAGCGTGCTGGTGGCCGGCGACCGCGACGGCAAGTACGACGGCGTCTATCAGGTGCTGGCCGATCTGCAGCAGGCCGGCGTGGCCAAGGTCGGCCTGATGAGCCAGCCACCGCAGGGGACGAGCGCGTCCGATGGACGAAAGTAAGCGCACGCCCATGGCCGTGGTGCTGGCGGCCGTCCTGCACCTGGGCATCCTGGCGTTCCTCTACCTGGCGATCCTGCCGTGCTCGGCCTACGAGAAGTGGTTCGAGTTGCTGCACCTGCCGGCCGGGTGGAATCCGATCGCCTGCGCCAAGCCGCTGGAGCTCCCGGGCCAGCCGATCGAGGCCGTGCTGATCGGCCCCACCGGCGCGCCGCCACCCAAGCCCACCAAGGCGCGGCCAGTTCCCGACACCGTGCCGCCGCCCCCGGCGGTGCCGCCGCCGACCCCCACCGTGCAGGCGCCGCAGGTGAAAACGCTGCCGCCGCCGCCGGAGCATCCGGACGTGGTCGACCAGGAAAAGGTGGTCGCCGACGCCTTGCAGAAGGCCGAGGACGCCAAGCGCGAGCAGGAAGAAAAGCAGCGCCAGCGCCAGGCCGAACTGGATGCCCAGGCGGCCAAAAAGAAGGAAGAGGAAAAGAAGAAGATCGATGAACTGTTCGCCAAGCTGGACAAGGCCTCGGCCGCCACGCGGCAGGCCGACAACAGGAAGCGCCAGGCCGAGCAGCAACTGAAGGACCTGAAGAACGCCAAGGACGACGGCTTGCCGGACCTGCCGGCGGCCGACCAGCGCCAGACCGGCACCAATGGCAAGGACGACAGCCTGCTCGCCAAATACCAGGCAGCGATTCAGAACGCGGTCACGCAGAACTGGTTGCGGCCAGATAACATGGCGGCTTTGCCGTGCGTCGTGCACATCACCCAGCTGCCTGGCGGCGACGTAATGAGCGCGAGGGTCGACAGCAGTTGTCCGTACGACGAGGCCGGACGCCGCTCGGTCGAGAACGCGGTGCTGCGAGCGCAACCGTTGCCCTACAAGGGCTTCGAGAGCGTGTTCCAGCGTGATCTCACCTTCACCTTCAGGCCGCAATGATCAAGCCCATGCGTAAACCGAATCTGCTGCTTGCCCTCGCTGTCCTGCTGCTTGGCGCGTTGCTCACGCCACCGGCCAGTGCCCAGTCACTCAACGTCGACATCGTCGGTGGCGTCAAGACGGCCACGCCGATCGCGGTGGTGCCGTTCGCACAGGACGGCGGCGCGCCGCTGCCCACCGACATCGCCGACGTGATGCGCAACGATTTCAACCGCTCGGGCAAGTTCCGCTCGCTGGCGAAGAGCGAGATCGTCGAGTTCCCGTCCAAGGGTTCGGACATCAAGTTCCCGACCTGGCGATTGCTCAAGCAGGACTACATCACCGTCGGCCGCATCAGCGATGCCGGCGGCGGCATGTTCAAGGTCGAGTACGAGCTGTGGGACGTCAACAAGCAGCAGAGCCTGCTGGCGCAGTCGCTCACCGCTCCGGCCGGCGACCTGCGTGGCGTGGCGCACCAGATCGCCGATCAGATCTACGAAAAGATCACCGGCGTGCGCGGTGCCTTCTGGACCCGCATCGCGTACATCACGGCGGTCGGCCTGGGCAATAACACCACCTATTCGCTGATCGTGGCCGATTCGGACGGCTACAACCCGCAGGTCGTGGCACGTTCGCGTGAGTCCCTGCTGTCGCCGGCGTGGTCGCCGGATGGCCGCAAGATCGCCTACGTGTCCTTCGAGAGCGGCAATTCCAACGTCTACGTGCAGGACATCACCACCGGCTCGCGCCAGCTGGTGGAGTCGCACAGCCGCGGAATCAACGGCGCGCCGGCTTGGTCGCCGGATGGCAGCAAGCTGGCGGTGTCGCTGTCCTACGTGGGCAACCCGGAAATCTTCGTGCTTGACATGGCCAGTCGCAAGGAAACGCGGTTGACCAACAACCTGGCGATCGACACCGAGCCGACCTGGTCGGCCGACGGGCAGAGCATCTATTTCACCTCCGACCGCTCCGGTCGGCCGCAGATCTACAAGATGTCGTCCAACGGCGGCTCCCCCGAGCGCGTCAGCTTCCAGGGCCAGAACAACGCCGAGGCGTCGGTGAGCTACGACGGCAAGCAGATCGCCATGGTGCAGGGCAACGGTAACGTGTATCGTATTGCTGTCATGGACAACAGTCTGGGCGGGCAGGTGCGGTTCCTGTCTCCGGGTCCCATCGACGAGTCGCCCAGCTTTGCCCCGAACGCCAGCATGCTTCTGTACGCCGCCACCGAAGGTCGTCGCGGTGTGCTTTATGCCGTGTCGGCCGACGGTTTGGTCCGCCAGCGCCTCGTGCTCTCCGATGGCGATGTGCGCGAGCCGAGCTGGGGACCGTACCGGCAGCGTTGAGATTCACCGGGGCGGCAGGTCATCGCCGGTCCGGAGCCCACGGAGTGGGTCCGTAGGGCGCTCTCGGGCGCTTTTCGGTTAAGGGTCGCGGAGCCTTTGGCTGCGACCCGTCAGTCGATGGCGAGGCAACCCGCCATGCCGACTTCTTGAAGTCAAAAGAACAGCCGGATCACCGGCGCATGCTGTCCCGTAACCGCAATCGTCATTGACTGTCGGAACTCAAACCCGTTTGAAGGAACGTCACCATGAATAAGACCGTTCGCGTCGCCCTGGTCGCCCTGCTCTGCGTTGGCGCGGCCGCCTGCTCCAAGAAGCAGGAAGTGAAGCCCGCTCCGCAGCCGGAGCAGCCCCCGATGACCCAGCCTGCCCAGAACGACGGCAAGTACAAGCTGGGCGATCTGGACACCGACGCCTGCCTGCGTCAGCGCGTTGTGTACTTTGATTTCGACAAGACCGAGATCAAGCCGGAGTTCCAGCAGATCATGGCGTGCCACGCCAAGTACCTGCAGGACCGTCCGGAAGCGCATGTCCGCCTCGAGGGCAACACCGACGAGCGTGGCACCCGTGAGTACAACCTCGGCCTCGGCGAGCGTCGTGGCAATGCCGTCTCCGACGCCCTCCAGGCGGCCGGTGGTTCGGCTGGCCAGCTCGAAGTGATCTCGTACGGCAAGGAAAAGCCGGTGTGCCGTGAGCACAACGAGGATTGCTGGAGCAAGAACCGCCGCGTCGAGATCGTCTACACGGCGCAGTAATGAAGATCCGTCTGGCTACTCGTTTTGCAGCCAGCATCGGCATGGCGGGCGCGATTGCGTCCGCCATGCTGGTGGCCGGTCCCGTGTCCGCGCAGGACTCCCGTCTCAGTCTCGCCGAGCGTGTCTCCCGGCTTGAGCAGCAGGCGCAGAACCAGGACAAGGGCGGCATCGGCATGGTCAACCAGGTGCAGCAACTGCAGGCGCAGGTGCAGCAACTGCAGGGCCAGATCGAGGAACTGCAGCACCAGTTGCAGCAGCTCGACGACAAGAACAAGGCGCAATACATCGATCTGGATTCACGCATCAGCCGCCTCCAGGGCGCGCCAGCAGCGGGAACCCCGGCAGCAGCGACGCCCTCCGGCGCGCCGGCTGCCAGCACTACCGGCAATGCGGCCGCTGCTGCGGCACCGGCCTCGTCGGGCAGCAGCGCCAGCGCACCGCAGGGCAGCGCGACGGCCGCTCCGGCCGGTGCCGACGAGCAGGCGGCGTACGACACGGCTTTCAAGGCCCTTCGCGCAGGCGACTATGCCAACGCTTCGCGTGGCTTCCGCGACTTCATCCAGCAGCATCCGGACAGCTCGCTCGCGCCCAACGCGTGGTACTGGCTGGGCGAGTCCTACTACGTCACCACCAATTACGCGGTCGCCCTTGAGGCCTTCCAGCGCCTGCTGAACCAGTTTCCGCAGAGCGACAAGGCACCCGATGCGCTGCTCAAGGTGGGCTACACGCAGTTCGAGCTGAAGAAGACCGGCGAGGCGCAGTCCACGCTGCAGGACGTGATCCGCAAGTACCCCGGCTCCAAGGCGGCCAGCCTGGCGCAGGAGCGCCTGAACCGGATCCAGTTGCAGACGGCCAACTGAGGCTGCGGCGGTGAGCGACATCGACACGGGCGTGGCCGAGGCCCGCCCGGGCGCAGGAGCCGCCGAGCGGTTGCGCATCACCGAGATCTTCCACTCCGTGCAGGGCGAGGCCGATGCGATCGGCTGGCGTACCGTGTTCGTGCGGCTTACCGGCTGCCCGCTGCGCTGTGTGTGGTGCGATACCGAATATTCCTTCCACGGTGGCGGCTGGCAGGCGATCGACGAGATCCTCGCCGAGGTGGCCCGGCACGAGGTGCTCCATGTCTGCGTTACCGGCGGCGAGCCGCTGGCGCAGAAGCGCTGCCTGACCTTGCTGACGCGCCTGTGCGACGCCGGTTATGAGGTGTCGCTGGAGACCTCCGGTGCGCTCGATGTGGCGCCCGTCGACCCGCGCGTGCGCAAGGTGATGGACCTCAAGGCCCCCGATTCGGGCGAAAGCGCCCGCAACCTGTGGTCGAACCTCGACCACCTGTTGCCGCATGACCAGGTGAAGATCGTCATCGCCAGCCGTGCCGACTACGAGTGGGCGCGTGCCGTGGTGGCCGACCACGGCATCGACCGGCGCTGCATGGTGCTGTTCTCCCCGGTGCACGGTGCAGTGCAGCCGCGCGAGCTGGCCGAGTGGATCATTGCCGACCGGTTGCCGGTGCGCTTTCAGCTGCAATTGCACAAGCTGCTCTGGAACGACGCTCCAGGGCACTGAGGGAATGAACCGAGAGACGTGAGAGAGAGCCCACTGCCGGCAACGTCTGGCGCCGGCCTCGCCTTCACTACTCGCTTCGCCTCCCTCTCTTCTTCGCCTCACACCGCGCATCGGCCTGTTGCCGGTAGCGTGCTCACCGGCCGGTGACCGGCCGCCTCGCAGGACCCGCAACCATGACCGACAACTCCCTCCCCAAGGCCGTCGTACTCGTTTCCGGCGGCATGGATTCGGCCGTCACCATCGCCGTCGCGCGCGAGCAGGGCTTCCAGGTGCACGCGCTCAGCGTCGCCTACGGCCAGCGCCACAGCTCCGAGCTGGAGGCGTCGGCGCAGGTGGCGCGCATGCTCGGCGCGGTAGAACACAAGACCGTGCAGGTGGACCTGCGCAGCATCGGCGGCTCGGCGCTCACCGCTGACATCGACGTGCCGCTGGACGCTGAGGACCCTGGCATCCCGGTCACCTACGTGCCCGCGCGCAATACCATCATGCTGTCCATTGCGCTGGGCTGGGCCGAAGTGCTTGGCAGTCGCGACATCTGGTGCGGCGTGAACGCGGTGGATTACTCCGGCTATCCGGATTGCCGCCCGGCCTTCATCGAGGCGTTCGAGCAGCTCGCCAACGTGGCGACCAAGGCCGGCGTGGAAGGCCAGGGGCTGCGCATCCACGCGCCGCTGATGCGCATGAGCAAGGCCGACATCGCCCGTGAGGGCGGGCGCTTGGGCGTCGATTTCTCCGCCACGGTCAGCTGCTACCAGGCCGACGCGCAGGGGCGCGCCTGTGGCCATTGCGACGCCTGCCGCTTGCGCGCGCAGGGCTTCCGCGAGGCCGGCCTGCCCGACCCCACCCGTTACGTCTGAGCGCGCTTGCTTGTGCCGGTGGCGCAAGCTCCCTAAAATTGCCGGCTTGCGTTTGCAAACGCAGCCGCGTCACGCGGGCCGTTAGCTCAGTTGGTAGAGCAGTAGACTTTTAATCTATTGGTCCCGAGTTCGAGTCTCGGACGGCCCACCATCGACGAACCGCCGGGTTGTTTTCCCCGGCGGTTTTTTTTCGCCCGCGCGCAGGGAACAGGCGGCCGTGGAACAATGGCCGCTTCCATGCCCACGTGCTACGGTTCCGCATGAGCAACCCAACCTCCGCCCTCGACCTGGTGATCTTCGACTGCGACGGCGTGCTGATCGACAGCGAGCGCATCACCAATCGCGTCTTTGCGCAGATGCTCGGCGAGCTGGGCCTGAGGGTGAGCGAGGAATACATGGCCGAGCAGTTCTTCGGCCGCTCGGCGGCCGAGTCGGTGCGGCGGGCCGAGCAGTTGCTCGGCCGTCCGTTGCCGCCCGGGTTCGAGGAGCACTACGGCGAGCGCAGCCGCGCGGTACTGGCGCGCGAGGTTACCCAGATGCCTGGCGTCGCCGAGATGCTCGCCGCGCTCGACCTGCCATGCGCGGTCGCCTCCAACGGGTTGCGGGTGAAGATGGAGATCACCCTGCGCGCCACCGGGCTGCTACCGCGTTTCGAGGGGCGCTGGTTCTGTATCGACGACGTGGCGCAGGGCAAGCCCGCGCCTGATCTTTACCTGCTGGCCGCCCGCACGTTCGCTGCGCGTCCCGCGCACTGCGTGGTGGTCGAGGACTCGCCCACCGGCATCGCCGCCGGGCGGGCAGCAGGCATGACGGTGATCGGCTATGCCGCGCACACGCCCGCGGAGCGGCTGCTCGCGGCCGGCGCCCAATGCGTGTTCGATGACATGACGCATCTGCCGGCACTGCTCGATGCGCTGGGTCGCGACCGTGCGCAACGAACCGCTTGAGATCCAACCATGAACACCTTCCCGCCGATCAACCTGGCCTGCGACCGATTCTCCCTGCGGTTGCTCGAGACGCGCGATGCCGCGGATCTGCTGGCGATCTTTGGCGATCCCGAGGTGGTGCGCTACTGGAGCCAGCCGCCGTGGCGGGGCGAAGAGGAGGCGCTCGCCATGCTGGAGCGCGACCGCGAAGCCTTCTTCGACGGTCAGGCGCTGCGCCTGGGCATCGTGTTGCGCTCGACCGGGCGTGTCGTCGGCACGCTGTCCGTGTTCAACCTCAGCCCGGCCAATCGCCGTGCCGAAATCGGCTATGCCCTGGCGCGCGCGCACTGGGGCCAGGGCCTGATGCACGAGGCGCTGGGCCTGCTGGTGGAGTGGGTGTTCGACGCCCTGCGACTGCATCGCCTGGAGGCGGACATCGACCCGGCTAATGAGGCATCGGCGCGCAGCCTGCAGCGGCTGGGTTTTCAGCGAGAGGGGCTGCTGCGTGAGCGCTGGATCGTCGACGGCCAGGTGTCGGACACCGCGTTCTACGGGCTGCTTGGAGCAGAGTGGCGAGCGGCCCGCAGCGCGTGAGCGCTCGAGTTGCCGCTCAGCGTCGGCGATGCGGCTGCATCGCGATGCGCGCCAGGTACACCACGATCACCACGTTGCCAGCCAGGATGCCGAGCTTGAGCCAGCTGGCGTGCTCGATTACCTCGTAGGCTTCCAACGGAATCAGTGAGCCGGTGGCGATGACGGTGAACCATTCGGCCCAGTGCTTGCGCAGCCACAGGCCGACCCCCTCGATGATGAACAGCGCCGCGTAGGCGATCGCGATCAGGCCGATCACCACGAAGCGCTGCGGCCCAAGTCCGGCCAGTGCATCGACCAGGTGCTGGCGCAGGGCGCCGGTGCCGCTGAGCGAGAGATGCTCCAGCCAGTCGATCAACCGGTCGACGTTGCGCTGGCGCTCCAGATGGAAGGCCGCCGCCGCCGCGAGCAGCAATCCCAGCGCCTGCACCATCTTGTACAGCGCGATCACGCGCAGCCCGAACCGATGATGGGACTCGGGAGTGTCGTCATCGACGGGGCGGTGGTGCGGGTGATCGCTCATGGAGAGGGCAGACAGGCAAAAGCGACATTGTCGCGGGGCGCAGATGACATCGCCATCGCGAGGGCGGTCGGGCACGGCCACGCCCAAGAAAAAGGCCACGCCGTCGTCGGCGTGGCCTTGGCAGCCGTTGCGATCAGCAGCAGCGGCCGCCGGTGCCCTTGTAGCGCGCCTCCTGTCGCTCGCGGAAGAACTCCTCATAGGAGGGAATCCGGCGATCGGGGTGGGCGCGCTTCAGGTGCGCCACGTAGACGTCGTAGTCCGGCACGCCGCAGCACAGCCGCGCCGTCTGCACCGCCCACTTCCACAGCGCCCGAGCCGCGGCCTGCCACGGGGCGCGTACCTGGCGCGGAGCGCTGGTCAGGGTGCTCATGGCTGCGCCACGCTGCTCAATGCCACGTAGGGCTCCTCATGGGCCGTGGGGCGATTGGCCTTGAGCGCCTTGCTGATCGCGTTGAGCACGAACAGCGCCATGGCCACCACCAGCGCCATGAACAGGCCGGTCAGGACCATGTCCACGTAATTGTTGGTGACGATGCGCTGCATCTCCGCGGCGGACTTGGCCGGTGCGAGCAGCTTGCCGTCGGCGATGCCCTGGGCGTACTTGTTGGCCGCCGCGGTGAAGCTGATCGGGCCGACCAGCTTCTCGTAGCCGGCGGTCAGCGTGCACACGATCAGCCACAGCGCCGGAATACCCGGCGCCCACATGTAGCGCTCGCGCTTGAGCTTGACCACCACCACCGTGCACAGCATCAGGGCGATCGCCGCCAGCATCTGGTTGGCGATGCCGAACAGCGGCCACAGCGTGTTGATGCCGCCCAGCGGGTCGACCGCGCCCTGGTAGAGGAAGTAGCCCCACAACGCCACGCACAGCACTGTCGCCAGCAGGTTGCCGGTCCACGATTCGGTGTGCTGCAGCGGCTTGTGAATGAGACCGGCGATCTCCTGGATCATGAAGCGGCCCACGCGCGTGCCAGCATCGACCGTGGTCAGGATGAACAACGCTTCGAACAGGATCGCGTAGTGGTACCAGAACGCCATCATGCTCTCGCCCGGCATGATGCCGTGCAGCAGCTGGGCCATGCCCACGGCCAGCGTGGGCGCGCCGCCGGCGCGGCTGAGGATCGAGTTTTCGCCGATGTCCTTGGCCGTCTGCAGCAGCTGGTCGGGTGTCACCACGAAGCCCATCTGGCTTACCGCCTGCGCCGCGCTCTCCGCCGTGGTGCCCAGCAGGGCGGCCGGCGAGTTCATGGCGAAGTACACGCCCGGATGCAGCGAGGCAGCGGCCACCAGCGCCATGATCGCCACGAACGCCTCCATCAGCATGCCGCCGTAGCCCACCATCTGCGCCTGGCCTTCATTGGCCAGCAGCTTGGGCGTGGTGCCCGAGGCGATGATCGAGTGCCAGCCTGACACCGCGCCGCAGGCAATGGTGATGAACAGGAACGGGAACAGGTTGCCGGCGAACACCGGGCCGGTGCCGTCGATGAACTTGGTAACCGCCGGCAACTGCAGCGTGGGCGCGGCGATGAAGATGGCGATCGCCAGAAGGGCGATGGTCCCGATCTTGAGGAAGGTGGAGAGGTAATCGCGCGGCGCCAGCAGCAGCCACACCGGCAGCACCGAGGCGAAGAAGCCGTAGCCGATCAGCATCCAGGCCAGGTGCTTGGCGTCAAAGTCGAACATCGGGCCCCACACCGGCGAATCGAACACCGCCTTGCCCAGCCAGATCGACAGCAGCAGCAGCGCCAGGCCGATGATCGACACCTCCAGGATGCGTCCCGGCCGGAACCAGCGCAGGTAGGCACCCATCAGCAACGCGATCGGAATCGTCGCCGCTACCGTGAAGGTGCCCCACGGGCTGTGCGTGAGCGCCTTGACCACCACCAGCGCCAGCACGGCCAGGACGATCATCATCAGCACGAGTACGCCGATCATCGCCACGATGCCGGGCAACGGCCCCAGCTCGTCACGCAGCATGTTGCCGAGCGAGCGGCCGTCGCGACGGATCGACAGGCCCAGCACCATGAAATCCTGCACCGCGCCGGCAAACACCACGCCGAACAGGATCCACAACGTGCCGGGCAGGTAGCCCATCTGTGCGGCGAGCACCGGTCCCACCAGCGGGCCGGCGCCGGCGATGGCGGCGAAGTGATGGCCGAACACCACCCATTTGTTGGTCGGCACGTAGTCCAGCCCGTCGTTGCGCAGCACCGCCGGCGTGGCCCGGCTGGGGTCGAGCTGCAGCACCTTGTTGTTGATGAAGGTGCCGTAGAAGCGGTAGCCGATCACGAACACGGCGATCGCCGCCGCTACCAGCCAGATGGCGTTGATCGGTTCACCGCGGCGCAGCGCCACGACGCCGAGGCAACAGGCGCCGATCACTGCGACGAGGGCCCACAGCAGTTTGCCTGCGGGCCCTGTGGGGGATGTGGCTGTCGCTTGCATGGGAGAGCCCTTCTGGTGGAGATACCCAAGGGTCACCCTCGCAGCCGGAGTGGTCAATGGTCGCAGGGCGGCTGCCTCATTAGCCTTTGGTCGAATGGCTGTCGTGTCCGGCATGTGTCGTGCGGCCACCGTGTGCCGCTGGGGACTAAACTGGCCGCCCCGCGTTCACAGGAGTCGTGCCATGCGCAGCAACGTTCGACCCGGCCTGTTCGTGCTCGTGCTGGCAGGCGGCGTGATGTTCGGCGGAGCCGTCGCCGCGAGCGGCTCCAGCGGCCAGTTCAAGGATCTGCTCAACAAGGCCAAGCAGGCTGCCCAGTCCCGCCCCGGCAACAACGCCACGGCCAGCCAGCTGCCCAGCAGCGACATTGCCGCCGGGCTCAAGGAAGCGCTCGCCAAAGGCACGACCCATGCGATCAATACGCTGGGCCGCAACGGCGGCTTCTGGAACAACCCCAAGGTGCGCATCCCGCTGCCGGGCAAGCTGGAACAGGCCGGCAAGCTCGCCCGCCAGCTGGGGCAGGGGGCGAAAGTCGATGCTTTCGAGCTCAGCCTCAACCGCGCGGCCGAAAAGGCCGTGCCCCAGGTGGCGGACATCTTCGGCGACGCCATCCGCAAGATGACCCTCGACGATGCCCGCGGCATCCTCTCCGGCGGCGACCACGCGGCCACCGACTTCTTTCGCCGCGTCGCGGGTGATGCGCTGGCAGCGCGCATCCGGCCGATCGTGGCGCAGGCCACCGACAGCGTCGGCGTGACCCAGAAATACAAGGCGTTCACCTCGGGCAGCGGCGGAGGGGCGCTCGGCGATGCGCTGGGTTCGCTTGGCGCGCTGGGCGGCAAGTCCAAGAGTGATGCATCGAAGAGCGGCCACAGTCCGCTGGACCTGGATGACTACGTCACCCAAAAGACCATGGACGGCCTGTTCACCACCATCGCCGAGCAGGAGCAGTCGATCCGCCAGAACCCGGCGGCACGCACCACCGACCTGCTGAAGAAGGTGTTCGGCGGCCGCTGAACGGCCGGGTCATTCGGCCCCTTGCATTTGGCCGAAGTGACCCGCAGTCCAACCATATTCCCTCTCTGCGAGAACCAGCATGATTCGCGAGATCCTGAAAATGGGCGACCCGCGACTGCTGCGCGTGGCGCCCGCCGTGCCGGCACCGATGATCGGTAGCGACGAGCTGGACGCGCTGATCGCCGACATGTTCGACACCATGCACGATGCCGGTGGTGTCGGCCTGGCGGCGCCGCAGATCGGCGTGGACCTCCAACTGGTGATCTTCGGCTTCGAACACTCCGACCGATATCCGGAGGCGCCGGAGGTACCGCGAACTATCCTGCTCAACCCGGTGATCACCCCCCTCTCCCAGGATATGGAAGAAGGTTGGGAAGGTTGCCTTTCGGTACCCGGTCTGCGCGGCGTGGTCAGCCGCTACAGCCTGATCCGCTACCAGGGCGTGGATCCGAAGGGTATGCCGATAGACCGCCGCGCCGAAGGCTTCCACGCCCGCGTGGTGCAGCACGAGTGCGATCACCTGATCGGTCGGCTGTACCCCTCGCGCATCACCGACTTCAGCCGTTTCGGCTTCACCGACGTGCTGTTCCCGGGACAAGACCTTGGAGACGACTGACATGCGTGCGATCTGGAACGACACCGTGCTAGCCGAAAGCGACGACACCGTGGTGGTCGAGGGCAACCACTACTTCCCCGCCGAGGCGTTACGACGCGAGCACTTTCGCGACAGCGACGCCCATACCGTGTGCCCATGGAAGGGCACCGCGAGCTACTACGACGTGGTGGTAGGCGAGCAAGTGAATCCCGGCGCAGCGTGGTTCTACCCTGCGCCGAAGGACGCCGCCAAGCAGATCGCCGGCCGCGTCGCATTCTGGAAGGGTGTGCAGGTTATCCCCTGAGGCCGCCGTGGCGAGTGTCCCCAGGCATCCCCGCCGCGGCGATGCCCGGGTATGCTGCGCCGTCGCCAAGCTCAAAGGGATCCGATGGCCGCCTCCGCACCGCCCACCGCGCCGCTGCGCGGGTTTCGCTATTACGACCTGCTGGTGGGCGGCATGGTCGCCGTGCTGCTGTGCTCCAACCTGATCGGTCCGGCCAAGGTCTGCACAGTCAACCTGCCGCTGCTGGGTGCACTCACCTTCGGCGCGGGCAACCTGTTCTTCCCGATCAGCTACATCTTCGGTGACGTGCTGACCGAGGTGTACGGCTACGCGCGGGCGCGCCGCGCGATCTGGGCGGGCTTCGGCGCGATGTTGTTCGCCACCTTCATGACCCAGGTGATCCTGCGCATGCCGGCGAGCGCCTCCGAACCATTCAATGCGCAGCTGCAACCGGCGCTGGAAGTGGTGTTCGGCGGCACTTGGCGCATTGCGTTGGCCTCACTGGTGGCGTACTGGATCGGCGACTTCGCCAATTCCTTCGTGATGGCCAAGATGAAGCTGCTCACCCGTGGCCGCTGGCTGTGGACGCGCACCATCGGCTCCACGGTCGTGGGGCAGGGCGTGGACAGCCTCACCTTCTACCCGATCGCCTTCATCGGCATCTGGGAAGGCCAGACCATCCTCAAGGTGATCGCCTTCAACTGGCTGATGAAGGTGACGGTGGAGGTAGTGTTCACCCCGCTGACCTATGCCGTGGTCGGCTTCCTCAAGCGCCATGAAGGTGTGGACACCTTCGACGAGGGCACGCACTTCAACCCCTTCAGCCTGAAGGACGAGGGCGAGCTGCGGCGCGTCGAATGAATTCAGTTGCCCCGCACCCCGTGCGCCACCCCGGTATCGACCGGCTGCGTGGCTTGGCCATCGTGCTGGTGGTGCTGCACCACATCGGCCTGCGCATGCCGCTGCGCGACACCGTGCTGGGCGAATGGCTGCCGCGTCGGTTGTTGAATGCGTTGAACTACAACGGCTACGAGGCCGTGTTCGTGTTCTTCGTGATCAGCGGCTTCTTGATTGCAGGCAACGCACTGGATCGCTGGGGCGACCTGTCGCGCATCGATCTGGGCACGTTCTATCGGCGCCGCGCCGCGCGTATCCTGCCGTGCCTGCTGGCACTGGTGGGTGTACTAGCCCTGTTGCACGCACTGGCGGTGCCGGACTACGTGATCGATCGCCCGGGCCAGTCGCTGGGCGGTGCGGTGGCCGCGGCGTTGGGCCTTTACCTGAACTGGTACGAAGGACATACCGGCTATCTGCCGGGCAACTGGGACGTGCTGTGGTCGCTGTCGATCGAGGAAGTTTTCTACCTCGGCTTTCCCCTCGTTTGCCTGCTCACGCGTCGGCGAGCCGTGTTGGTGCCGCTGCTGGTGGTGCTTGCGCTGTCGCTGCCCTGGTCGTTGGCGTCGATCACCGGCAACGAGGTGTGGAAGGAGAAGGCCTACCTGCCCGGCATGACCGCGATCGCCACTGGCGTGCTCGGTGCGCTGTGGGTGCGTGCGTGGCCACCGTCGGCGCGCGACGCACGGGTACTGCGCGGGTTCGGCGCAGCGGCCATGTTCGCCATGATGCTGTTCACGGCGCCCTGGCTGTGGCGCGCCCTGCACGATGGCGTGATGCTGATGCTCACGCTCGCCACGTTGTGCCTGCTGGTGGGCATGGCGGCGCCGTCGTCCGCCCCGCGGCACGTCCGCGGCTTCGGCTGGCTCGAAAGCTGGGGGCGTTTGAGCTACGAGATCTACCTTACCCACATGTTCGTGGTGTTCGGCGCGGTGCGCCTGTGGCGCGCACATGGTGGCGATCCGCAGGCGGGGTTATGGTGGTATCTGCCGACGCTGGCCGTGTCATGGGCGTTGGGTTGGCTTCTCGCGCGCGGCTTCTCGCAGCCGTGTGAGCGCTGGTTGCGGGGCGTGAGGCCAGGGGTGCATATGCCCGCCGCCCTATCGCAGACGCCGCCCTGACTCGCCGGCACGAGACGATGTGCCATCGCTGGCGTGAGACGGACGGCTCGATGCGCCGCAAATTCGTGCGACAAGCCGCTGCCTTGCACGGCGATTAAAGAAACCCGCGATCCGGCCGATAGGCCACGCATGGCAATCCGTCCAAATCGTCGTCCCGTCCCGCTGCGCCTGCCCGGCGGGGTCGGCGCGGCACAACGTCCGGTGTACCCACTTGCCGATGCCCGACGCCTCGCCGACCACATCAAGTTGACGGGAGATGCAGGATCGTGGCGGGCATGAGTCACTTCGAGAAGCCACGCGGCGGACCGTCCGGCAACACCGTGGACTGGAACGATCCGCACCTGCAGTCCCTGCTGAGCAAGACCGAGGGCTGGAGCCTCGACAACCGCAGCACGTTCACGCCGTTGCCGTGCGAGATCCATGTGGGTTGGGGGGCGGGGGCGTGCCGGCCAGGGAGCCTGGTGTACGAGCAGCCAGGCGTGCTCGTTGTGGCCACGCAGGCGATCATCCCCATGGGTGAGCAGATGCGCGTAGATCGCATCCAGGGCGGCGCCCTCCGATCGACGTGGGGCGTGGTAGTCGACGGTCGCGAGGGGCGTCGCGACGATGACCGAGCCCACGGCGTCCATATCTACTGGGTTCACTCCCGCTGAGCCCCGCCCAGGCGGCGGCATGGAGTGCATGGATGCGGTGTCACACCCAGTGCCCCGATATCACGAAGATTGATGCCGGAACGCGCTGGTCTGTAGCAACCGTTTTTTTTGTATGAGCTATTTCACATTTTTGGCGCCGCAATACATTGCGGTAGCGGCAAAGACAGCGGAATTTTCGCATTTTGCAAGATAATGCGTCCGCACGTTCTTTCAGTGCGTTGATAAAGCATGTTTTATATTTTCATGCGCTATTATTTACGTGCATAGATACCTGATCTACAGGGAAAATTTCCGATTGAATCGGTAGTTGTTTCTCGATACTTTCCGCGGGCCTTTCCTGTGGGGGAGTGGCCTGCGCCGCGTTAAAGTCATTTCTGCGGCGGAGTTTGTTTGCGCAACCATCCATCGTGCATCGTCAGGTGCATCGAAGACGTTCGTTCGCTTTCAACTCAAACATCAATGCGGGGAGAATATATGTCCAGACTCAACAGTCGGTGGCTCGGCGTTCTGGCTGCTTCGGCATTTCTTGGCCTTTCTGCCGGCGCCATTGCCAGCCCATCCCAGAGTGACGGGATGAATCCCTATTCGCCGGCATACGGTCACTCGTACCGCCATGGTCCCGTGCCGACACGGGAGGCCCATAGCCAGATGGGCGCGTGGGCGGCCTTGCATGCGGCCAGGACCGCGGGCACCGCTTCGTCGAAGCTGCTGGGCTACGGTGGCGGCGTGGACGGGATCGGTGTCACCAGCGGCACGCCCAAGGTCTACCTGGTCGTCTACGGTAACCAGTGGGGTACGGCCGGTACCGACGCCAACGGCAATCTGACGCTGACCGGTGACCCGGTGGGCGCCGTGCCTTACCTGCAGAATCTGTTCAAGGGCTTGGGCACCGGTGGTGAACTGTGGTCCGGCACCATGACCCAGTACTGCGACGGCTCCCTGGTTTCCACCGGCGCGACCTTCTGCCCGACAGGGGCACCGCACATCGGCTATCCGACTGGCGGTGCTCTCGCCGGTGTGTGGTACGACAACTCGGTGGCCTCGCCTTCCAACGCCACTGGCGCCCAGTTGGCCCAGGAGGCGATCAAGGCGGCTCAGCACTTCGGCAATACGACCGCAGCGTCCAATCGCTACGTGCAGTACGTGGTCCTGTCGCCGACTGGCACGCATCCGGACGGATTCAACACGTCCAGCGGCCAGTTCTGCGCGTGGCATGACTGGAACGGCGACCAGGGCGTGAGCTCGCCGGTCGGCGATGTGGCGTTTACCAACATGCCGTACGTGTACGACATGGGTGCCAGCTGCGGCGAGAATTTCGTCAACAGTGGCTCGACGGGCGTGCTGGACGGCTTCTCGATCGTCGAGGGGCATGAGTATGCCGAGACGGTCACCGACCAGAACCCGGCCGGGGGCTGGACCAACCTGACCCGCCGGAGCAGCAGCTACGGCCAGGAGAACGGCGACGAATGCGCCTGGATCAGCTCCGGCCAGGGCAAGTCGGCCGACGTGGTGATGGCCAACGGTACCTTCGCGATGCAGAGCACCTGGTCGAACGACACCAACGAGTGCGATATCGCACATCCGATCGTGCAGTAGGTCAGCCGGGCAAACCCGGAAACATGGAGGCCGCGGCGTAAGCTGCGGCCTTCCTTTTTGCGCTCCAGGGTCGATTCGCGGCGCAGGTCGCGAATCCGCGGGACTCAGTAGCGGAGGTGGTTGATTGCGTCGCGCAGTTCCGATGTCGCGGTGCGGGCGGCGGTAGCGAAATTCTCGCCACTGCCGGCGTAGAGGATGCCGCGCGAGGAATTGATCATCAGGCCGGTGCGGTCGGCGGTGAGGCCGTACTGAAGTACGGCGGCCACGTCGCCGCCCTGGGCGCCGATGCCCGGCACCAGCAGCGGCATGTCGCCGACGCGGGTGCGCACCTGGCCGAGCTCTTCCGGCCAGGTGGCGCCGCAGACCAGGGCGCAGTTGCCGTGGCCGTTCCAGTCGCGGGCGACGGTCTCGGCCACGCGCAGGTAGAGGGGTGCGCCGCCGCAGTTCAGCGCCTGGAAATCCGCGCCGCCCGGGTTGGAGGTGCGGCAGAGCAGGATCACGCCCTTGTCGGCGCGCTCCAGGAACGGCGCGATCGAGTCGCGCCCCATGTACGGGTTGAGCGTCACCGCGTCGGCGCCGAAGCGATCGAATGCCTCGGTGACGTAGTGCTGCGCGGTGGAGCCGATGTCGCCGCGCTTGGCGTCGAGGATCACCGGCACGCCCGGATGCTTGGCGTGGATGTGGGCGATCAGCCGTTCCAGCGTGTCTTCGGCGCGCAGCGCGGCGAAGTGGGCGATCTGCGGCTTGAACGCGCAGGCGAGGTCGGCGGTGGCGTCGACGATCGCGGCGCAGAACTCGAACACGGCGTCGGGCCGCCCCTTCAGATGCGCCGGCAGCTTGCCCAGCTCGGGATCGAGGCCGACGCAGACCAGCGAGTCGTGGCGCTGCCAGGCGTCGGCAAGGGTCTGTATGAAGCTCATCGCGGATTCCTCGGGAAGGCGGCCGTCAGTACGGCGTGCCGTCCTTGTGCAGGTAGGTCCAGCGCCCGTCGAGGGTGGCGCCCTTGAGATCGACGTCCGGGTAATCGACCGTCTCGCCGGCGCAGCGCGCGCCGATTTCCAGATACACCACGTCGGCGTCGCTGCGGTTGACCAGCGCGTGGCCGTCGCCGGTGCCGGCCCTGAAGCCGGCGCACATGCCCGGGCGCAGCGGTGTCTGGCCGGCGTCGGTGAGCAGGGTCGGCGTGCCCTCGAGGATGTAAACGAACTCGTCCTCGAGCCGGTGTGCATGGCGCAGTGCCGAGTGCGCGCCGGGTGCGAGTCGGGCCAGGTTGACGCCAAAGGCGGTCAGGCCGAACACGTCGCCGAGCTTACGCTTGAGCCGCTCGCCCATTTGCGCGGCGAACGGCGCGGGATAGCTCGAGCCGGTACGCACGGGGGCGTCACCGGCATCGATCGCCACGGGCGGCCTGGCGTCATCCACGGCCTCAGACCAGCTTCTTGTACTTCACGCGATGCGGGCGGGCGCCTTCGTCGCCGAGGCGGCGCTTCTTGTCCGCTTCGTACTCGTTGTAGTTGCCCGGGAAGAATTCCACGTGCGAGTCGCCTTCGAACGCGATGATGTGCGTGGCGATGCGGTCGAGGAACCAGCGGTCATGCGAGATCACGATCGCGCTGCCGGGGAACTCCAGCAGGGCGTCTTCCAGCGCGCGCAGGGTCTCCACGTCGAGGTCGTTGGACGGCTCGTCGAGCAGCAGCACGTTGCCGCCCTGCAGCAGGGTCTTGGCCATGTGCAGGCGACCGCGCTCACCGCCGGACAGGCTACCGACGATCTTCTGCTGGTCGACGCCCTTGAAGTTGACGCGGCCGATATAGGCGCGCGACTGGATCTCGAAGTTGCCGATGGTGAGGATGTCCGAGCCGCCGGACACTTCCTGCCACACGTTGTTCTTCGGGTCGAGCGCGTCGCGCGACTGGTCCACGTAGGCCAGCTTGGTGGTGTGGCCCAGCTTGACCTCGCCCGAGTCCGGCTGCTCCTTGCCCATGATCATCTTCATCAGGGTGGACTTGCCGGCGCCGTTGGGGCCGATCACGCCGACGATGGCGCCCGGCGGGATCTTGAACGACAGGTCCTCGATCAGCATGCGGTCGCCGAACGACTTGGTGACGTTCTTGAACTCGATCACTTCCTGGCCCAGGCGCTCGCCCGGCGGGATGAAGATCTCGTTGGTTTCGTTGCGGCGCTGGTACTCGACCGAGTTCAGCTCCTCGAAGCGGTTCAGGCGCGCCTTGCCCTTGGACTGACGGCCCTTGGCCGCCGAGCGCACCCACTCGAGCTCCTTCTCGATCGCCTTCTGGCGCGACTTCTCCTGGTTCGCTTCCTGCTTCAGACGCTGGTCCTTCTGCTCCAGCCACTCGGTGTAGTTGCCCTTCCACGGGATGCCGCGGCCGCGATCGAGCTCGAGAATCCACTCGGCGGCGTTGTCGAGGAAGTAGCGGTCATGGGTGACCGCTACCACGGTGCCCGGGTAGTTCTGCAGGAACTGCTCCAGCCAGTCCACCGACTCGGCGTCCAGGTGGTTGGTCGGCTCGTCCAGCAGCAGCATGTCCGGCTTGGACAGCAGCAGGCGGCACAGCGCCACGCGGCGCTTCTCACCGCCCGAGAGCGGGCCGATCTTGGCGTCCCACGGCGGCAGACGCAGAGCGTCGGCGGCCACTTCGAGCTGGCGCTCCAGCGCGTGTGCGTCGTTGGCGGCCAGGATGCCTTCCAGCTTCTCCTGCTCCTTGGCCAGCGCGTCGAAATCGGCGCCTTCTTCGGCGTAGGCGGCATAGACCTCTTCGAGCCGCTTCTGCGCGTCCAGCACCTCGGACACGCCTTCCTCCACCGCCTCACGCACGGTCTTCTCCGGGTCGAGCTCCGGCTCCTGCGCCAAGTAGCCGACCTTGATGCCCGGCTGCGCACGGGCCTCGCCCTGGAAGTCCTTGTCCACGCCGGCCATGATTCGCAGCACGGTGGACTTGCCGGCGCCGTTCACGCCCAGCAGGCCGATCTTGGCGCCGGGGAAGAAGCTGAGCGAGATGTCCTTGATGATCTGGCGCTTCGGGGGGACGATCTTGCTCACCCCGTTCATGGTGTAGATGTACTGCATGCTGGCTCCCGAAAGGCGTCCGCAAGCCGCGTGTGCGCGCGGCTCGGCAAGGTAGAGAACAAAGGGAAAAGACTGCCGATTATCGCCGATCGGCCCCGTCGCTGTCATGGCGCGCGCCTGCGCGCGGCCCAATCGCGGCCCGGTTGGCCCCCATGCTCGGCGTTTCGGCACGATCCGGGGCGATGGGGGCGATATGGAGGCGACACGCTGGGGAGCAAGCGCGCGCCGCCGCCTCGTTCGGCTGGACGCCAGCTGGGCGCGGCGGGCGCGGCGGTTGGGTTGGCCGGGCGTGCTGGTGCACGAGTTCGTCCGCTTCGGGCTCAAGCAGGCTTCGGCCTGCCTGTTCGGCGGTCTGATGGTGGCCTTGCTGGTGGCGAGCTGGCGCTGGTATCCGACGCACGCGGCGCTGTCGCGCTACGACTTCCTCACGCTGTCGGCGCTGGTGATCCAGATCGTGCTGCTGGCCACCGGGCTGGAGAGCCGGGAGGAGGCGAAGGTCATCGCGCTGTTCCACGGGGTCGGCACGGCGATGGAGCTGTTCAAGACGGCCGTGGGTTCATGGACGTATCCGGGGCCGTCGGTGCTGCATCTGGGTGGGGTGCCGCTGTTCACCGGCTTCATGTACGCGGCGGTGGGGAGCTACATCGCGCGGGTCTGGCGGCTGTTCGATTTCCGCTTTACCCGGCATCCGCCGTTTGGCGCCACGGTGGCGCTGGCGGTGGCGATCTATGTGAATTTCTTCAGCCACCACTATCTGCCGGACGCCCGCTGGGCGCTGTTTGCCGCGCTGGCGTGGCTGTTCGGGCCGACCTGGGTGCACTACCGCATCCGCCGGGTGCACCGGCGGATGCCGCTGCTGCTGGGTTTCGTGCTGGTGGCGCTGTTCATCTGGCTGGCCGAGAACGTGGGCACCTATACCCACGCCTGGCTGTACCCGGCGCAGCGCTCCGGCTGGCAGCCTGTGCCGCTGGCCAAGCTGGGATCCTGGTTGCTGCTGATGGTGATCAGCTACGTGATGGTCTCGGCGGTCCACCGGCGCGGGGCGTCCCGGTAGCTGCAAACCGGCGCCGGCGCTACACTTTCGGGTCTTGTCCACCCCGCCAACCCGCCGAGGCCCACGAATGTTCCCGAAGGACTGCACGATCGCCGGTTACGACCCCGAACTGGCCCAGGCCATCGCCGATGAAGGTCGCCGCCAGGAGGATCACGTCGAGCTGATCGCCTCGGAGAACTACGCCAGCCCGCGCGTGATGGAGGCCCAGGGCTCCAAGCTCACCAACAAGTACGCCGAGGGCTACCCGGGCAAGCGCTACTACGGCGGCTGCGAATACGTCGATGTGGCCGAGAAGCTGGCGATCGACCGCGTGAAGCAGCTGTTCGGCGCCGACTACGCCAACGTGCAACCGCATTCGGGCTCGCAGGCCAACCAGGCGGTGTACTTCGCCCTATTGCAGCCGGGCGACAAGATCCTCGGCATGAGCCTGGCCCATGGCGGCCATCTCACCCACGGCGCCAAGGTCAATCTGTCCGGCAAGATCCTCGACGCCGTGCAGTACGGCGTGGACGCCAACGGCATCGTCGACATGGACGAGGTCGAGCGCCTCGCGGTGGAACACCAGCCGAAGATGATCGTGGCCGGCTTCAGCGCCTACTCGCAGGTGCTGGACTGGGCGCGCTTCCGCGCCATCGCCGACAAGGTGGGCGCCTACCTGTTCGTGGACATGGCGCACGTCGCCGGTCTGGTCGCCGCGGGCGTGTACCCCAGCCCGCTGCCGCACGCGCACGTGGTTACCTCCACCACCCACAAGACCCTGCGCGGTCCGCGCGGCGGCATCATCGTGGCCAGCAACCAGGGCATGGGCGAGGCGGCCGAGGAGATCACCAAGAAGCTGCAGTCCATCGTGTTCCCGGGCATCCAGGGCGGCCCTCTGATGCACGTCATCGCGGCCAAGGCAGTGGCCTTCAAGGAAGCGCTGGAACCGGAGTTCAAGGCCTATCAGACGCAGGTGGTGAAGAACGCCCAGGCGATGGCCAAAACCATCATCGCGCGCGGCTACAAGATCGTCTCCGGCGGCACCGAGAACCACCTGATGCTGATCGACATGATCGGCAAGGGCGTCACCGGCAAGGACGCGGAAGCGGCGCTGGGCAAGGCGCACATCACGGTGAACAAGAACGCCGTGCCGAACGACCCGCAGAAGCCCTTCGTCACCTCCGGCCTGCGCGTGGGCACCCCCGCGGTCACCACCCGCGGCTACCTGGAAGCGGACTGCGTGGACCTGGCCAACTGGATCTGCGACGTGCTCGACGCGCCGGCCGACGAGGCCGTGATCGCCGCCGTGCGCGCCAAGGTCGAGGCGCAGTGCAAGAAGTTCCCGGTGTACGGCTGATCAGGCGCCGATGCATTGCCCCTTCTGCCAGCACGAAGACACCCGCGTCATCGACTCGCGCCTCGCTGACGACGGCGCCACCGTGCGCCGTCGTCGCGAGTGCCCGCAGTGCGGCGAGCGCTTCAACACCTTCGAGACCGCCGAGCTGAAGCTGCCGGCGATCGTGAAGAGCGGCGAGCGGCGCGAGGCGTTCGACGAACGCAAGCTGCGCACCAGCTTCGAGCGCGCGCTGCAGAAACGGCCGGTGGCCAGTCACGACGTGGACAACTCCGTGCGCGAGATCATCAACGACCTGCGCCGCAGCGGCGAACGCGAGGTGCCCTCGCGGCACATCGGCGAGCTGGTGATGCGCGAACTGGGCAAGCTCGACCAGGTCGCCTACGTGCGCTTCGCTTCGGTCTATCGCCGGTTCGAGGACGTGCAGGCGTTCCGCGAGGAGATCGAGAAGCTCGAGCGCGACCTGCCGGAGCTGGAAAAGCTGCAGCTCTCGCTGCTGGGCGCCGACTCGACGCGCAAGGCGCGCAAGGGCGAGAAGTAGTCGCTGGGCAGTATGCTGCCGGCCGGATCTATCGCCGCCCGAGCTGCCATGCCGTTCTCCGCCATCGACCACGCCCACATGGCCCGCGCGCTCGCGCTGGCCGAGCGCGGCCTGTTCACCACCCAGCCCAATCCACGCGTCGGCTGCGTGATCGCCCTTGGCGATGAGGTAGTGGGCGAGGGCTGGCATCAACGCGCCGGCGGTCCGCATGCCGAAGTGTTTACCCTGCGCGACGCGGGCGATCGGGCGCTCGGCGCCACCGCTTACGTCACCCTGGAACCGTGCGGTCTGCACGGTCGCACGCCGCCGTGCGCGGATGCACTGATCGCGGCCGGCATCGCCCGGGTGGTGATCGCCGCCGAGGACACCTCGCAGGCCGAAGGCGCCGGGCTCGCCCGCTTGCGCGGTGCCGGTATCGCGGTGGAGACCGGCCTGATGCGGGAGGCCGCGCGCGAACTCAACGTGGGATTCTTCCACCGTATCGGGACGGGGCGTCCGTTCGTGCGGGTGAAGCTGGCGATGAGCCTGGACGGGCGCACCGCGCTGGCCAACGGGGCCTCGCAGTGGATCACCGGCGACGCCGCACGCGCCGACGGCCAGCGCTGGCGCGCGCGCAGTTCGGCGATCCTCACCGGCAGCGGCACGGTGCTGGCGGATGACCCGCGACTGACCGTGCGCCTGCCCGCCGGCGCGGACTTCGCGCCGCCGCTGCGGGTCGTCCTCGATCGCCGCCTGCAAACGCCGGCCGGCAGCCATGTGCTAGATGCCAGTGCCCCGACGTTGCTGATGCATGAGCTGGACGCTGCCGTGCCGGAGCATCTGGCCGCGGTCGAGCGCGAGCCCGTCGCGACATACGGCCAGGGCCTGGACCTGGGCGAGGTGCTGCGCCGCCTGGCCGAGCGGGGCTGCAACGAGGTGCATGTCGAGGCCGGGCCCACGCTGGGCGGCGCGTTGCTCGCGGCCGGTCTGGTGGACGAGCTGCTGATTTACATGGCGCCGGTTCTGCTGGGCGATGCCGCTCGGCCGTTGCTGCATCTTCCGACGCTGGCCGAGATGGACGCGCGCTGGCGGCTGCAGGTGTTCGACCAGCGCATGCTGGGCAGCGATCTGCGCTTGCGCTTGCGCCCGGCGGCCCACTGAGCCCGAGCGCCAGCGGGCGATCACCTCGTGAAGTCGATGCCGATCTTGCCGAAGTGCCGGCCCGCCGCGAGATGCTCGAAGGCCGCGCGCAACTCGCCAAAGCCGTAGACGGCGTCGATCACCGGGGTCAGCCGGATCGCTTCCAGCGCGCTCACCATGCGCTCGTGCTCCTCCAGCGACGCCACCGAGATGCCCTGCAGCCGCACCCGCTTGAGGATCGCCTGCACCAAGGGCAACGGCGCCTCGCGCCCGCCCATGAAACCGACGATGCCCACGAAGCCGTGCATCGCCACCGCCTCCATCGACTGCTCGAACGTGGAGGCGCCCACGGTCTCGACCACGGCGTCCACCCCGCGTCCGCCGGTGGCCTCGCGGACCGTGGCGCCCCAGCGGGGCTGCTTGGCGTAGTTGATGCCGAGATCGGCGCCCAGCGCCTTGGCACGTTCGAGCTTTTCATCGCTGGAGGAGAGCGCGATCGCCCGTGCGCCGCGTGCCTTGGCCAGTTGCAGCGCGAACAGCGAGACGCCGCCGGTGCCCAGCAGAAGAACGGTCTGCCCGCTGGTCAGGTGCGCCTGCTCCAGCGCGGTCCAGGCGGTGAGCGCGGCGATCGGCAGCGTGGCCGCTTGCAGTGAGCTGAGGTGCGACGGCGCCCGCGCCAGGGCATAGGCGTCGTAGCAGGCCAGTTCGCGCATGGCGCCGGGGCCGGGGCCGCCGAGGTCGGCGCCTTCCCATTCCGGGCGCATCGCGCCGGCGATCCAGCGGGCCTTGTAGAACGTGGTCACCCGATCGCCGGGACGGAAGCGGCTGACGCCGGGGCCGACCTCCAGCACCGTCCCGGCGCCATCGGAAACCGGCACCAGCGGCAGCGCCACGTCGCGATAGAGCTGGCCGTTCACCAGCAGGTGGTCGCGGAAGTTCAGCGAGGCGGCTTCCATCTTCACCAGCACCTGGCCGGGGCCGGGGCGGGGAGCGGGCTGCTCGGAAAGTTGCAGGTGATCGAGGCCGAACTGGACGAGTTGATAGACGCGCATGGCGGAAACTCCAGGTGGGAATGCCGCCATGGTGGGTCGCCGCGGATAAGTTGATAATCAACCGCCAAAGCACATCTTTTATTCACGCAATGAATCAATCATTCGAGCTGACGCCACACCGCCTGCGCGAGCTGCGCGCGTTCGCCGCGGCGGCGCGACGCTTGAACTTCACGCGCGCCGCGCAGGATGTGGGCTGCACCCCCTCGGTGCTGAGTCGCCGAATCGCGTCGCTCGAAACTGCCATCGACGGCAAGCTGTTCCTGCGCACCACCCGGCGCATGGCACTCACCTCGCGCGGCGAACAGCTGCTCGCGCACTGCGAGCGGCTGGAGTCGGTGATGCTGGAGCTGGTGGCGGACCTGCGACCGCACGGCGGCGCGCCGGCCGGCCGCCTGTGCGTGCATCTGCCCGGCTCGTACGGGCGCCAGCGCATCGCGCCGTTGCTGGCACGTTTCGCCGCGGCCCACCTGCAGATCCGCATCGAGGCGACCTACGACGACGCCTACACCGATCTGGTCGCCGGGCGTATCGACCTGGCCGTGCGCGTGGGCAAGCTGGCCGACGCCCAGCTGGTGGCGCGGCGCGTGGGCAGCATGCGGCGCTACCTGTGCGCCGCGCCGTCGTATCTCGCCGCGATGCCGGCGCCGGCTGATCCGGCGGAACTCAGGGCACATCGCTGTGTGGCTTTCAGCGGCCTGCGGACCGGCACGCTGTGGCAGTTCAGCCGTCAGCGCCAGCGCCGTTCGGTGCGCATCGAGCCGGTGCTGGCCTGCAACGACTCGATGGCCGTCCGTGATGCGCTGTTGGCGGGCGTGGGCATCGGCATCCAGGGCGACTACATGGCCGACCCGCTGGTAGCAGCCGGGCGCCTGGTGGAGGTGATGCCCGACTGGCAGCTGTCGCGTTCCCCGGTGCATCTGCTGTGGCTGCCGGGTGCGGATCGCGCGCCCGCGTTGCGCCGGCTGATCGACTTCCTGGTGGCCGAGCTGGCGACGCCTGCCTGAGGTCATCCGGCGCGCTCGCGGAAACGCTGCGTGCATGCTGGCGCACGCCTGTCCGGCATCGGGCGCCGCCCCGGTGATGCTAGACTCCCGCGGCCAGTTCGCTGGCGACAACACACAACGACGTCTTCAGGGCGGGGTGCGATTCCCCACCGGCGGTAGGTGCCCCAGGCACGAGCCCGCGAGCGCTTCCGGCCTCGGCTGGAAGGTCAGCAGATCCGGTCCGATGCCGGAGCCGACGGTTGGAAACCAGGACGGTTTCCAGAAAGTCCGGATAAGAGAAGACGGTACGGCGGCGCCCCCTGGGTGCGCGCCGGCCATGCGCCTTGGGGCGTTTTTCGCAGGTCCATTGCGCGGGAAACGTTTCATGATCGACACGTCCGATTCGCACACCTACCTCAACGCGGGGTGGTGCTGATGTTTACCGGGATCATCCAGACCGTGGGCCGCATCGTGCGGCTGGAGCCGCGCGGCGGCGATGTGCGCCTGCATGTGGATACCGCCGGCCTCGACCTCGCCGACGTGCAGCTGGGCGACTCCATCGCCGTCTCCGGCGTGTGCCTCACTGCGGTGACGCTGGACGCGCACGGCTTCAGCGCCGACGTCTCCAACGAGACGCTGTCGCTCACCACCCTGGGCCAGCACAAGCCCGGCGACCCGGTGAACCTGGAAAAGGCGCTGCGCCTGGCTGACCGGCTCGGCGGACACCTGGTCTCCGGCCACGTCGACGGCGTCGGCAAGGTGGTGGCGATCACCCCGGACGGCCGCTCGCAGCGCTGGACCTTCGAGGTGCCACAGGCGCTGGCGCGCTACATTGCGGCCAAGGGTTCGGTGTGCATCGACGGCACCAGCCTCACCGTGAACGAGGTGAGTGGCGCGCGCTTCGGCGTGAACCTGATCCCGCACACGGTCGAGCACACCGCCTTCCACGCCCGCCGCGTGGGCGATGCGGTGAACATCGAGGTGGACGTGATCGCGCGCTACGTCGAGCGGCTAATCGGTGGCGGACAGGCGTCCGGCATCGACGTCGATTTCCTCAAGCAGCACGGCTTCGCCTGATCTCGTAGTCCCTCTCCCGCTGGGAGAGGGGTCGGGGTGAGGGTCCGTGCGCAAGCGTGGCGCTGCGCTCCGCCCGAACCCTCATCCGCCCCTTCGGGGCACCTTCTCCCAAAGGGAGAAGGAAACCATCACGGATACCGCCATGCCCTTCAACACTATCCCCGAGATCCTCGACGACATCCGCGCCGGCCGCATGGTCGTGATCCTCGACGACGAGGACCGCGAGAACGAGGGCGACATTGTCATGGCCGCGCAGATGGTGCGGCCGGAGGACGTCAATTTCATGGTGCGCGAGGCGCGCGGCCTGCTGTGCCTCACGCTCACCGAGCAGCGCACGCGCCAGCTCGGCCTGCGCCCCATGGTCAGCGACAACACCTCGCCGTACCACACCAACTTCACCGTCTCGATCGAGGCAGCCGAGGGCGTCACCACCGGCATCTCCGCGCATGATCGCGCCCGCACCATCCAGGTGGCGGTGAAGTCCGATGCGAGGCCGCAGGATCTCTCTCAGCCGGGCCACGTGTTCCCGCTCACCGCGCAGCCGGGCGGCGTGCTGACCCGCGCCGGACACACCGAAGCGGGCTGCGACCTGGCCGCACTGGCCGGGCTGGAGCCGGCGGCGATCCTGATCGAGATCCTGCACGAGGACGGCTCGATGGCGCGCCGCCCCGAGCTGGAGGTCTTCGCGAAAAAGCACGGTCTGAAGATCGGCACCATCGCCGATCTCATCCGCTACCGGCTGGAAACCGAGAAGACCGTCGAGCGCGTGCACGAGGAAGACGTGCAGACCGAGTTCGGACCGTTCCGTCTGGTCGCCTACCGCGACGCGATCCGCCGCGGGCTGCACTTCGCGCTGGTGCGCGGCGCGGTGGACGACGGCGCCCCGGTGCTGAGCCGCGTGCACGTGCGCAACACCTTGTCCGACGTGCTGCACCTGACCCGCGACGATCTCGGCCTCACCGTCACCGCGGCGCTGCGCCGGATCGCCGACGAGGATCGTGGCGTGCTGCTGGTGCTCTCCGGCGAGGACACCGCCGAGGCGCTGCTGGCCCGGCTCAAGGGCCAGCCGGCCGCGATCAGCGCTGAGGATGCCCAGCACAACCAGTGGCGCCAGCTCGGCCTGGGCGCGCAGATCATGGCGGACCTCGGCGTACAGCGGCTGCGGGTGATCGGCACGCCGCGCAAGCTGGTCGGGCTGGGCGGATTTGGGCTGGAGGTGGTCGAGTACGTGTGAGTGGCGGGCGTCGCGACCGGCCCTTCGACTCCGCTTCGCTGTGGGCGAACGGTTTCCCGTTATCCAGCCGTGTCACCGCACCAACGGCGTACCTGTCCACATCCGTTCGCCCTGAGCGTAGGCCTGCAAGGTCGAAGTCGAAGGGCATGCCGCGGCCTCGAAGCCGCCACGATCGCCACCTCACCTTGCTCTACGATCCGGCGTAGTTCTCATCGTTCAGCCATCACCCAGACCATGCCTGCCACCCACATCCACCTGATCGCTCCCTCCGGCTACGCCGCCGACCCCGCCGCGATGACCCGCGGCGTGGCCCGGCTGCGCGCGGCGGGCTACGTCGTCGAAAACGAGGCCGTGCTGGATCGCACCGAGCTGCGCTTCGCCGGCAGCGATGCCGAGCGTGCGGCGGACATCAATGCGCTGGCGGACGTCGAGATGCTCCCGGACATCGCCCTGGTCACCCGCGGCGGCTACGGCGCGGCGCGGCTGCTCGAGCATCTGCGCTACGACGCGTTGCGCGAGCGCCTCGCCGGCAGCGCGCTGGCGATGGTCGGGCACAGCGACTTCACCGCGGTGCAACTGGCGTTGCATGCGCACGGCGGCCTGGTGACGTTTTCCGGCCCGCTGCTTGCCGACCTGGGCGCCGAGCCGGAAGACGCCGACACGCTGGACCAGTTCCGCCAGGTGCTGTCCGCGCCGTCCGCCGAGGTCCGCTGGGCGTGCCGCAGCGAGGCCTCGCTGGAGGTCGAAGGCCCACTCTGGGGCGGTAACCTAGCCGTGCTGTGCAGCCTGCTCGGCACGCCGTATTTCCCGCGCATCGACGGCGGCATCCTGTTCGTCGAGGACGTCGGCGAGCCGCCGTTCCGCATCGAGCGCCTGCTGTACCAGCTGCACCTGTCCGGCGTGCTGGGCCGCCAGCGCGCGCTGCTGCTGGGCCGTTTCAGCGACTGCCGCCCCGGTCCGCGCGACAACGGCTACACGCTTGAGGCGGCGTTCGGCCAGCTGCGCGCGGTGGCCGGCATTCCGGTGATCGACGGCCTGCCGCACGGCCACGGCTGCGGCCAGCTGACATTACCGTTCGGCGCGCCGGCCCGCCTGCGCGTCGAGGGCCCGGCCGCCCGGCTGGGCTTCACCGGCTATCCCCATCACCGCTGAGCCACCCCTGCCCCGAGCGGGGGGCGCCGCAAACCCGTAAAATGCGCGGTCTGCCCCGGGCCGCGTGCCCACCGAGGACGACTGCATGAAAACCATCGAAGGCAACTTCGCCACGCCCAAGGGCCGCTTCGCCATCGTTGCGGGCCGCTTCAACGGCTTCGTGGTGGAGCCGCTGGTCGCCGGCGCGCGCGATGCGCTGGTGCGCCATGGCGTGAAGGACGACAACATCGAGCTGATCCGCGTGCCGGGCGCCTGGGAGATCCCGCTGGCCGCGCAGAAGGCGGCCGCCTCCGGCAAGTACGCCGCGGTGATTGCGCTGGGCGCGGTGATCCGCGGCGCCACCCCGCACTTCGATTACGTTGCCGGCGAATGCGCCAAGGGCCTCGCCAAGGCAGGCATGGATACCGGCGTGCCGGTCGCCTTCGGCGTCCTGACCACCGACTCCATCGAGCAAGCCATCGAGCGCTCCGGTACCAAGGCCGGCAACAAGGGCGCCGACGCGGCGCTGGCGGCGCTGGAGATGGTCAACCTGTACGGGCAGCTGTGATGGCGCCGCCGAGTCAGGGCATCGATATGGCCGCGCGCTCGCGCGCGCGGCGCCGGGCGCTGCAGGCGCTGTACGCATGGCAGCTGTCGGGCAGCCACATGAACGCGGTGATCGAGCAGTTCCGCCACGAGCAGGACATGGAGATCGCCGACCTCGAATACTTCGAGGACCTGCTGCACGGCGTGGAAAAGCACGTCGATGCGCTGGACGCGAGCCTGCGCCCGCACATCGATCGCGAGGTGTCGCAGATCGACCCGATCGAGCGCGCCGCGCTGCGCCTGGCCGCGTATGAACTGGGCTATCGCCCCGACGTGCCGTACCGCGTGGTGATCAACGAGGCGATCGAAGTCACCAAGCGCTTCGGCGCCGATCACGGCCACAGCTACGTCAACGGCGTGCTGGACAAGCTGGCCGCGCAGCTGCGCGCGGTGGAGAAGCACGGCTGATGGTGTTCACCCTGGCCGGCGCATCGCTGCTGCGACAGGCACCCGTGCTGGAAACGCCGCGCCTGCGCCTGCGTCCGCACCACGCAGACGATCTCGATGCGCTGCACGCGATCTGGTCTCAGCCAGAGGTTTACCGCTACATCGGCGGCGAGCCGGCCACGCGGCAGGACGTATGGATGCGTCTGCTGCGCTATGGCGGCATGTGGCCGATGCTCGGCTACGGGTTCTGGGCGGTCGAAGACAAGGCTACCGGCGCGCTGGTGGGCGACCTCGGCTATGCCGATTTCCAGCGCGAGATCACCCCTTCGCTGGATGGCATGCTGGAGCTGGGCTGGGTGCTCGCGCCGTCGGTGCACGGACGCGGCTACGCCAGCGAGGCGCTGGCGGCGATGCTCGACTGGGGCGATCGCTATCTGGGTGCCCACCGCGAGGCCTGCATCATCTCGCCGGAGAACGCCGCGTCGATCCGCGTGGCGGAGAGGGCCGGCTTTCGCCCCTGGTGCGACACCACCTTCCACGACGCGCCGATCCGCATGTTCACGCGCGACGTACCGGCCACGGCGCAGCCCTGATGGAATTTCGCCTGATCGACCGCCTCCGCGAGCGCACCGCGCAGGCGCGCGAGGATGTTCGGCTGGGCATCGGTGATGACGCCGCGCTGCTCGCCGTGCCGGCCGGGCAGGAGCTGGCGGTGGCCATCGATACCCTGGTCGAGGGCGTGCACTTTCCCGTGGGTACCGCGCCGGCCGACATCGGCTGGAAGGCGCTGGCGGTGAACCTGTCCGATCTCGCCGCGATGGGCGCGACGCCCGCCTGGGCGCTGCTCGCGTTGACCCTGCCGGAGCTGCCGGCCGAGGCCCAGGCGGCGCGGGTGGACGGCCTCGCCGACGGCTTCGCGCAACTCGCGCAGGCCCACGGCGTGGCACTGGTTGGTGGCGACACCACGCGCGGTCCGTTCACGCTGTCGGTGGCAGTGCACGGCTTCGTGCCGCCGGGTCAGGCATTGCGCCGTGACGGGGCCCGCGCGGGCGACCTGGTGTTCGTCACCGGCACGCTGGGCGACGCGGCCGCGGGCTTGCAGCGGCTGTCGCCCAGCGCCGATCCCGACGAGGAAAAGCGCCGCGCCTTTCTGCGCGCGCGGCTCCATCGACCGCAACCGCGGGTGGCGGCGGGGCTCTCGCTGCGCGGTCGCGCCAGCGCATGCATCGACGTCTCCGACGGCCTGCTCGCCGACCTCGGCCATCTGTGCGCGGCCAGCGCCGTGGGTGCGGAGATCGAAGTCGAGCGGTTGCCGCTGTCTTCCGCGTTGCTCGGCAGTTGCGACGAGGCGGCGGCGCACGACTACGCCCTGGCCGGCGGCGACGATTACGAGTTGTGCTTCACCGTGTCGTCCGCCCTGGCCAGCGAGGTGCAGGCGGATCTGGCGCGGCTAGGCTGCGGCGCCACGCGCATCGGCCGTGTCGTCGAGGCGGCCGGCGTGCGGATGCGCGGCGTCGATGGCGCTTGGATCACCCCGGCCCGCCGCGGCTGGGATCACTTCGGCGACGATGCGCCCCGATGACCAGCATGGCCGACCGCAAGACCCTCACCCCCAACCAGCGCCGCTTGCTGACGGCCTCGCTGGCCGGCTGGATCGCCTGTGGCTTCGGTTCGGGCCTGGCGCCCAAGGCGCAAGGCACGTTCGGCTCGGCGGCGGCGATCCTGCCGTGGCTGCTGCTGCGCGCGCTGCCGCTGCCGGCGTATCTGTTGGTAGTGCTGGCGGCGTTCGCGCTGGGCGTATGGGCCTGCAACGTCGCCGGGCGCCTGCTCGGCGTCGACGACCACCGCAGCCTGGTGATCGACGAGTTCGTCGGCCAGTGGATTGCGTTGCTGCCGGCGCTGTTCGCGCCGTGGTGGATCGTGCTCGCCGGGTTCGTGCTCTTTCGCCTGTTCGATGTGTGGAAGCCGTGGCCGATCGGCTGGCTCGACCGCCGGCTCAAGAGCGGTATGGGCGTGATGGTGGACGACGTGGTAGCCGGTGTGTTCGCCGCCGTGGCGCTGGCGGTGCTGATGCACGCATGCGGTGTCGCACTCGCGATCCCGTGACGCGGTCTCTGGCATCCTGCCGGCCCTGACCTCCACTGGAGTCTTGTCATGCAGTATCGCCGTCTGGGCCAGTGCGGCCTGCAGCTGTCCGCCTTCTCGTTTGGCGCCTGGGTCACCTTCGGTCGCCAGGTCGGCCGCTCCCAGGCGCGCGAACTGATCGCACTGGCGCACGATCGCGGGGTCAACTTCTTCGACAACGCCGAGACCTACAACGCCGGCGCCGCCGAGGAACTGATGGGTGATGTGCTGGCCGATCTGCGTTTCCCGCGCGACAGCTACTGCGTGTCGAGCAAGGTGTATTTCGGCGCCGTGACCGACCCGAAGCCGACCCAGCGTGGCCTGTCGCGCAAGCACGTGATTGAGGCCTGCCACCAGGCGCTCCAGCGACTGAAGGTGGATTACCTCGACCTGTATTTCTGCCACCGGCCGGATCCGGACACCCCGATCGCCGAGACGGTGGCGGCGATGGACCTGCTGGTGCGCCAGGGCAAGGTGCTCTACTGGGGCACCAGCGAATGGCCGGCCGAGGCGATTGAGCAGGCCCATCGCATTGCCCGCGAGCAGCTCCTGACCGCGCCGGTGGTCGAGCAGCCGCAGTACAACCTGCTGCACCGCGAGCGGGTGGAGCGCGAGTACGCGCCGCTGTACGACACCTACGGCATGGGCACCACGATCTGGTCGCCGCTGGCCTCGGGACTGCTCACCGGCAAGTATCGCGACGGCGTGCCGAGTGACGCCCGGCTCAACCAAGCCGGTTACGAGTGGCTGCGCGAGGAGTTGCTGGACAAGGGCCAGGGCCGCGTCGAGCGGGCCCAGCGGATCGCGCCGATCGCCGAGGAACTGGGCGTGTCGATGACGCAACTGGCGCTGGCCTGGTGCCTGGCCAATCCGCATGTGTCCACCGTGCTGCTGGGGGCCAGCAAGCTCGACCAGTTGGCCCACAACCTGGACACGCTGGACAAGCTGCCGGTGCTGGACGCCGCGGTGAAGCAGCGGGTCGAGGCGGCGGTAGGCTGAGCGCGGCGCCCGCTGCCGTCGTCGTGGCTCAGCCGCCCAGTGTCATCGCCGTGCCGAGGTCGATCAGCGGTGCGGCAATCAGGATGCGCGCCAGCACGATTGCCAGCATCACCACCATCGGCGAAAAGTCGAGCATGCCCACCACCAGCTTGCCGCGCAGCGGACGCAGCAGCGGCTCGACGATGGCGCCGGCCAAGCGCAGCGCCGGCTGGCGCGGGTCCACCTGCAGCATGCTCAGCAGCGACCAGCCGAAGATCAGCACCAGGTAGAACACCAGCACGAAGTCGATCAGGTCGGCCAGCCCCAACACCAGCAGCCCGGCCACGTTGGGCGCCGCGCCGAGCAGGGCGAACAGCGCGGCGCGCTTGAGCACCATCACCAGCCAGGCCAGCAGCACGGCGGCGATGTTGATCCGGCGCCAGTTCGGGATCACCCGGCGGATTGGCGCCAGCACCGGGTTGGTGGCGCGATACAGGAACTGGCTGATCGGGTTGTGGAAGTCCGCGCGGGCCGCCTCGGCCAGCACGCGCAGCACGAACAGCGTGGCCAGCAGGTTGAAGGCCAGTTCGATCAGCAGCGACAGGGCATTCAGCAGGTAGGTCACTTAGGTCTTGTCCAGTTCGGCGGCCAGTTCGCCGCCGCGGCGGGTGGCCGCGGCGACGGCGTGCGCCACGATAGCGGGCAGGCCGTCGGCCGCAAAGCTTTCCAGCGCCGCCTGGGTGGTGCCGTTGGGCGAGGTGACGCGGCGGCGCAGCTCGCCGGGCGCCTCGCCGCTTTCCACCAGCATGCGACCGGCGCCCAGGCAGGTCTGCGCGGCCAGCGCACGGGCGGTGCCGCGATCCATGCCCTGCGCCACGGCGGCATCTTCCAGCGCCTCGACCAGGGCGAAGAAGTACGCCGGAGCGGAGCCGGAAATGCCGGTCACCGTGTCCATCAGCGTCTCGTCGTCGACCCAGCGGGTGAGCCCGGCGGCATCGAGGATGTGCTGGGCCTGCGCGCGCTGCGGCGGGCTGACTCGCGCATTGGCGCACAGGCCGGTGGCGCCGGCGCCGATCAGGGCCGGAGTGTTGGGCATGCAGCGCACGATCGGCAGCGCCCCGAACCAGCGTTCCAGCTGATCCAGCCGCACGCCGGCGGCGATCGAGATCAGCAGCGGACGCTTGCGCTGCAGCGTGTCGCGCAGCTCGGTGTGGATCGCCGGCATGATCTGCGGCTTCACCGCCAGCACGATCACCTCGGCGTCGGCCGCGGCCAGTCGATTCTCGGCGTAGGTGGCCACGCCGAACTCGCGCGCCAGGCTCTGGCGCGACTCGGCCTGGGGTTCGGAGACGGCAATGGTGGCGGCGGGGATGCCGGTCTTGAGCAGGCCGCCGATGAGGCTGCGCGCCATGTTGCCGCCACCGATGAAGGCGATGCGTGTCATGTTCGCTCCTGTGTGTCGTCAGCCGACTACCTTACCCCACCCACCGCCGCGCGTGCTTCGCACCGTGGCTTGCCGCCGCTTCCGGGCAAGGTGTACAGCCTTGGCAAAACCGCCATCGAGGACTGGTCGCGCCGCCCCTGGCGCGAGTAGTATCGAGCCACTCAAGGGGGATCCGGGAACAGTTTCCGATGACCGCTGGCCGCTGCGACAGATGGCCGTCGCACTCCACCGTCGCCGGGGCGGACACCCGCATCGATTGCCGCAAAACATCTTTAATCATGACGATCGGTTGAGGGGGAACTACCCGATGGATATCGCCGAACTGCTTGCCTTCTCGGTGAAGAACAAGGCCTCAGACCTGCACCTGTCGGCGGGGCTGCCGCCGATGATCCGGGTCGACGGCGACGTGCGCCGCATCAACATCCCCGCGCTCGAGCACAAGCAGGTGCACTCGCTGATCTACGACATCATGTCGGACAAGCAGCGGCGCGACTACGAGGAGTTCTACGAGACCGACTTCTCTTTCGAGATCCCGGGGCTGGCGCGCTTCCGCGTCAACGCGTTCAACCAGAACCGCGGCGCCGGCGCGGTGTTCCGTACGATTCCCTCCGAGGTGCTCACGCTGGAGGACCTCGGCGCGCCGCGCATCTTCAAGGAGTTGATCGAGCAGCCGCAGGGTCTGATCCTGGTGACCGGACCGACTGGCTCGGGCAAGTCGACCACGCTGGCGGCGATGGTCGATCACATCAACAAGAACGAATATGGGCACATGCTCACGATCGAAGAC
>NZ_JBQCCF010000035.1:0-12676 GCF_051962475.1 Dyella sp. | reverse complement strand
TCGTCGTAGCTCGACGAGCTCATGCTCGGCGCGCTGTCCGCCGGCGCCGGTGCCGCGTCCTGCGCGTGAACGGCACCCACGCCGCCCAGGGCCAAAGCAATCAGAAAATACAAGCCCTTACGTTTCATCAGGTGTCTCCTTGGTGATTTCTGTTTTATCGAAATCTTTCAGGCTGCGGCTCGTCATGAACAACGCCCGCGAAAGGCTGCCTGCCCCGCCTTAAGACGAAATGGATTATCGGCTCACGCTGTCTTTACAGCGTGAAAAGTTCCATGAAACGCTGAACCGGCATCGAATCGAAAGTGGCCGGGTCGGCTACCTGCTCGAGCACCACTCGAGCCCTGTGTGCGGGTAGATGGCCATGCATAGCTGCCTCGAACTTCTTGAGCAGCAACGGGATACCTTCGACACGACGCTTGCGGTGACCGATCGGGTAGTCGACGGACACTCTTGCAGTACTCGATCCATCCTTGAAGAACACCTGCACCGCGTTGCCGATGTAACGCTTGTCCGGGTCGAAATAGTCCAGGGTGAACTGCGGGTTCTCGGTGACCACCGTCTTCTCGCGCAGCGAGTCGATGCGCGGGTCGGCGGCGACGGCGTCACCATAGTCCTCGGCCATGAGGCGGCCGAAGATCAGGGGGACGGCCACCATGTACTGGATGCAATGGTCGCGATCGGCGTAATTGGCCAGCGGCCCGGTCTTATCGATGATGCGACACCCCGCCGCCTGCGTTTCGATCACCACCTTGTCGATCTGCTCCAGCCGGTCGGCGACCTGCTCATGCAACTGCATGGCGCATTCCACTGCGGTCTGTGCATGGAACTCGGCCGGAAAGCTGATCTTGAACAGCACGTTTTCCATGACGTAGCTGCCGAACGGCCGCTCGAACTCGAAGGCCTTGCCGCCAAAGGCCACGTCGTAATAGCCCCACGTGGCAGCCGAGAGCGCCGATGGGTAGCCGACCACGCCCCGATGGACAGCGTTGATCGCATGGATGACCGCGCGGCGGCAGGCGTCGCCGGCGGCCCAGCTCTTTCGCGGCCCGGTGTTCGGCGCGTGGCGATAGGTGCGCAGCGCACCGTTGTCGATCCAGCTGTGAGACAGCGCGGTGACGATCTGTTCCTTGTCGCCGCCCAGCATCGCGGTAGCCACCGCCGTGGAAGCGAGCCGGACCAGGATCACGTGGTCCTGACCAACGCGGTTGAAACTGTTTCTCAGCGCGTAGCAACCCTGGATCTCATGCGCCTTGATCGTATATGCCAGCACATCGCGCACCGTCATCGGCTGGCCGCCTTCGCGCTCGGCCTTCCGGCTCAGGTAATCGGCCACGGCCAGGATCGCGCCGAGATTATCGGACGGGTGGCCCCATTCGGCCGCCAGCCAAGTGTCGTTGAAGTCCAGCCAACGAATCTGCGTGCCGATCGCGAACGCCGCCTGCACCGGATCGAGTTCATGGCTGGTGCCGGGCACCCGCGCTCCACCCGGCAGCGTGGCGCCCGGAACCACCGGCCCCAGATGCTTGACGCATTCGGGAAACCGCATCGCCATCAGCGCGGTGCCCAGCGAATCGAGCAGCATGTAGCGTGCGGTGTCGTACGCCTCGGTGGAATCGATCACGTAATCGATCACGTAATCGGCGATGTCGACCAGCGGCTGGTCGGGCTCCGGTCGCTTCGCCGAACGCGTGTCGTGGATGCTCATGGCGCTCGTCTCCTGAAAGCTGAGGAACTGCTGCGCGACCCGGACGATTCGCCCGCCAGCGGACACGCATGTCGACGAGCTTACTCAGACGATGTCGCCGCGACGAAAAGCCGCCGCCGGTGCCAACCAACTATGGCATCGGCACCCGCACGAAGCCTTCCATCAGCACGCGCGCACTGCGGCTCATGATTGCCTTGGTAACCGTCCAGCTACCACACACGAGGCTGGCTTCAGCACCTACCCGTAGCGTCCCCGACGGATGACCGAAGCGCACCGCCTGTCGCTCGCCGCCACCCGCGGCAAGGCTCACCAGCGTGCCGGGAATCGCGGCAGCAGTACCGATCGCCACCGCCGCCGTGCCCATCATCGCGTGATGCAGCTTGCCCATCGACATCGCACGCACCAGCAGGTCGATGTCGGCGGCCCTCACGGGCTTGCCACTCGAGGCGACGTAGTCGGCCGGCGGCGCGACGAAGGCCACCTTGGGCGTGTGCTGGCGCGTGGCGATCTGGTCCAGCGACTGGATCAGGCCCATGCGCAGCGCGCCGTGTGCCCGGATCGTCTCGAACACCGCCAGCGCCTTGTCGTCACCGTTGATGGCATCCTGCAGCTCGGTGCCGGTGTAGCCGATCGCCGCGGCCTCGACGAAGATCGTAGGAATGCCCGCATTGATCATCGTCGCCTTGAGCGTGCCGACGCCGGGCACCTCCAGGTCGTCGACGAGATTGCCGGTGGGGAACATGGCCCCGCCCGCGCCCTCTTCCTCGGCCGCTGGATCCATGAATTCCAACTGCACCTCGGCGGCCGGGAACGTCACGCCGTCCAGCTCGAAATCGCCGGTCTCCTGCACTTCACCGTCGATCATCGGCACATGCGCAACGATGGTCTTGCCGATGTTGGCCTGCCAGACGCGCACGATGGCGATGCCGTCGCGCGGCACGCGCGCCGGATCGACCAGCCCACTGGCGATGGCGAACGGACCCACCGCAGCGGAAAGGTTGCCGCAGTTGCCGCTCCAGTCGACAAACGCCTTATCGATCGCAACCTGGCCGAACAGGTAATCCACATCGTGATCCGGGCGCGAGCTCTTGCTCACGATCACCGTCTTGCTGGTGCTGGAGGTGGCGCCGCCCATGCCGTCGATCTGCTTGCCGTAGGGATCGGGGCTGCCGATCACCCGCATCAGCAAAGCATCGCGCGCGGCGCCCGGCACCTGCGCCGCCTCTGGCAGGTCCTGCAGGCGGAAGAACACGCCCTTGCTGGTGCCCCCGCGCATGTAGGTGGCGGGGATGCGGATCTGTGCAGCATGCGACATGGGAATCTCCGGAAGTGCCGCGGCCGACTCAAAACAAGCCTGGCTGCGTCGCGGGGGGATCGATTTCAGGCAGCAACGGCCAACGGCCGATGATGTCGTAACGGTAGGGATGGCCGCCACCGATGACGAGGCACAGCTCATCGATGGTCCAGACGATGGGTGGATCG
The DNA here is from genome assembly GCF_051962475.1 of Dyella sp. Classification (GTDB taxonomy): domain Bacteria; phylum Pseudomonadota; class Gammaproteobacteria; order Xanthomonadales; family Rhodanobacteraceae; genus Dyella_A. The sequence continues at coordinate 9,489 of NZ_JBQCCF010000035.1, read as the reverse complement.
AGCACGATCTTGTCCAGCGGCTCGGGAGCGCCGTAGCTCAAGGTCATGTGCGGCGTCACGCCGGTGGCGATGTGGCCGAATCCTGCTTGCACGAGGCGGCGCTGAATCTCCTGCAGCAAGGCAGTGAACGCCTTCGGCACCCCGCGCGCGCGCATCGTCCAGTGGATGCGCCCCGGCATACCAGCCGGGCCCTCGATGCGGTTGAAATGCAGCGTGCACGAGGCTACGGAAACGGCTGCGCCCACCCGCAGCAACGCCGCACAGTCTTCATTGGTCGGCAAAAAAATGCGCTCGGAAAGCGACTGATGCAGGTTCGCCAGTGCAAACAGGGCGCTTCCCAGGCGTTTATCCAGTCCGAACCGCTCCAGCAGAGCACCGATGTATTCCACCAGTGCCGGCGGCGGCATGGTCGCGAAGAATAGACGCGGCTCCGCGACCCGACTCATGCCGCCTTCGAGGCCTCGATGAAGTCCTGTGCAAAGCGCTGCAGTACGCCGCCGGCCTCGTAGATTGACACCTCCTCGGCGGTATCCAGCCGGCAGGTGACCGGCACCTGCACGCGCTCGCCGTTGCCGCGATGGATCACCAGCGTGAGGTCGGCGCCCGGCTTGCGCTCACCGATTACGTCAAAGGTCTCGCTGCCGTCGATGCCCAGCGTCTTGCGGTTGGTGCCGGGCTTGAACTCCAGCGGCAGCACGCCCATGCCGATCAGGTTGGTGCGGTGGATGCGCTCGAAGCCCTCGGCCGCGATCGCCTCCACGCCCGCCAGCCGCACGCCCTTGGCCGCCCAGTCGCGCGACGAGCCCTGGCCGTAGTCGGCGCCGGCGATCACGATCAGCGGCTGCTTGCGCTCCATGTAGGTCTCGATCGCTTCCCACATGCGCATGACCTTGCCTTCCGGCTCCACGCGCGCCAGCGAACCCTTCTTCACCTCGCCATCGACCACGGCCATCTCGTTGACCAACGTGGGGTTGGCGAAGGTGGCGCGCTGCGCGGTGAGGTGATCGCCGCGGTGGGTCGCGTACGAATTGAAGTCCTCTTCCGGCAGACCCATCTTCGCCAGGTACTCGCCGGCCGCGCTGGTCGGCAGGATCGCGTTGGACGGCGACAGATGGTCGGTGGTGATGTTGTCGCCGAGCACCGCCAGCGGACGCATGCCGGTGAGACTGCGCGCCCCGGCGAGGGCGCCCTCCCAGTACGGCGGACGGCGGATGTAGGTGCTCTGCGCGCGCCAGTCGTACAGCGGCGCCGCACGCGTGCCGGTGCGACCGGTACGCGCGAACATGGGATCGTAGACCTTGCGGAACTGCTCCGGCTTCACGCTGGAGGCCACGATCGCATCGATCTCCTCGTCGCTTGGCCAGATGTCCTTGAGCGTCACCGGCTGACCGCTGGCATCGACGCCGAGCACATCCTTCTCGATGTCGAAACGAATAGTGCCGGCAATGGCATAGGCGACCACCAGCGGCGGCGAGGCCAGGAACGCTTGCTTGGCATACGGGTGGATGCGGCCGTCGAAGTTGCGGTTGCCTGACAGCACCGCAGTCGAATACAGGTCGCGGTCGATGATCTCTTGCTGGATCGCCGGATCGAGCGCGCCGGACATGCCGTTGCAGGTGGTGCAGGCGAACGCGACGATGCCGAAGCCGAGCTTCTCCAGCTCCGGCAGCAGCTTCGCTTCCTCGAGATACAACTGCACCGCCTTGGAACCGGGTGCCAGCGAGCTCTTCACCCACGGCTTGCGGGTGAGCCCCCGCGCGTTGGCGTTGCGCGCCAGCAGCGCGGCGGCGATCACGTTGCGCGGGTTGCTGGTGTTGGTGCAGCTGGTGATGGCGGCAATGATCACCGCGCCGTCCGGCATCTGCCCGGGCTTTTCTTCCCACGTACCGGCAATGCCGCGCGCGGCGAGGTCGGAGGTCGGCAGCCGCTTGTGCGGGTTGGACGGACCGGCCATGTTGCGCACCACCGAGGACAGGTCGAAGGTCAACGTACGCTCGTACTGCGCGTGCGCCAGCGTGTCGGCCCACAAACCGGCGGCCTTGGCGTAGGTCTCCACCAGCTTCACCTGCTCGTCGCTGCGGCCGGTCAGGCGCAGGTAGTCGGTGGTCTGGCTATCGATGAAGAACATCGCGGCGGTGGCGCCGTATTCGGGTGCCATGTTGGAGATGGTGGCGCGGTCGCCCAGCGTGAGCGCCGCGGCACCCTCACCGCGGAACTCCAGCCACGCGCCGACTACTTTCGAAGCCCGCAGGAATTCGGTCAGCGCCAGCACGATGTCGGTCGCGGTGATGCCCGGCTGCGGACGCCCGGTAAGCTCCACCCCGATGATGTCGGGCAGGCGCATCCACGAGGCGCGGCCGAGCATCACGCTCTCGGCCTCCAGTCCGCCGACGCCGACGGCGATCACGCCGAGCGCGTCCACGTGCGGGGTGTGGCTGTCGGTGCCCACGCAGGTGTCGGGATACGCCACGCCCTCCTGCACCTGTACCACCGGCGACATCTTTTCCAGATTGATCTGGTGCATGATCCCGTTGCCCGGCGGGATCACGTCGACGTTCTCGAACGCCCGCTTGGTCCACTCAATGAAGTGGAAGCGATCCTCATTGCGGCGATCCTCGATCGCGCGGTTCTTGGTGAACGCATCGGGATCAAAGCCGCCGCATTCCACCGCCAGCGAGTGATCGACGATCAGCTGCACCGGCACCACCGGATTCACTTCGGCCGGGTCGCCGCCGCGCTCGGCGATGGCGTCGCGCAGGCCGGCCAGGTCCACCAACGCGGTCTGGCCGAGGATGTCATGGCACACCACGCGCGCGGGGAACCACGGGAAATCGCGCTCGCGCTTGCGCTCGATCAGCTGCCTCAGCGACTCGGTGAGAATCGCCGGATCGCAGCGGCGCACCAGGTTCTCGGCCAGCACGCGCGAGGAGTAAGGCAGCGCGTCATAAGCCTCCGGCTGAATCGCCTCCACCGCCGCACGCGCGTCGAAATAGTCCAGCGAGGTGCCAGGAAGGGGGCGGCGATGGTCGGCGTTCATGGAGATCGGGATCCTTCAGGTGAAGACATGGGATGCCGAGGAGCGGCAGCCGCTGCGCATCGGTTGCAGATGGCAGGCTGCAGCGGGCCCGGCAACGCTGGATGCTGGCCCACCATTGTAATGGGAGAAGGTGTCTGGCTTAAGCGTTCGCGCCTTGACTGCCATGTGCAGCCCCCACGAGAATGCCGGTCTACTGATCCCAAAAGGGAGTAGTTCCGGACGCCGATTCTGCTGGCGTTCGTGCAGTGGTCGTCATCACGAGCGGAGCACCGCTCCGGTCACTGCAGCGGCTCCGCCGCGAACGAGACTTTTGCGGTAACCACGGGGCTGCGTGCGGCCGTGGTTATTGCATTTGTCTCGCGCGCCGGAATCGAACCGCATGGATTTCCTTACCCCCGAATTCTTCTCCGGACTGTTCGCCATCGTCCTGCTCGACCTCGTGCTGGCGGGCGACAACGCGATCGTGATCGCCCTGGCCGCCCGCAACCTGCCCCCGCGACTGCAGAAGAAGGCGGTGTTCTGGGGCACCTTCGGCGCGGTGGCGGTGCGCGTGCTGCTCACGGCCGTAGTGGTCTACCTGCTCAAACTGCCTGGACTCATGCTGGCTGGCGGCCTGCTGCTGCTGCCGATCGCCTGGAAGCTGCTCAAGCACGAAGACGAGGATCCGGCGGTGAGCCCGGGCGACACGTTCTGGTCGGCGCTCAAGACGATCGTGGTGGCGGACGCCCTGATGGGTCTGGACAACGTGCTGGCCATCGCCGGCGCATCCAAGGGCCACATGGGCCTGGTCATTCTGGGGCTGCTGATCAGCGTGCCGCTGGTCGTCTGGGGCAGCACGCTGATTCTCAAGCTGATCGGGCGCTTCCCGGTGATCGTCTACGTCGGCGCCGGCGCGATCGCCTGGACGGCGGCGCGGATGATTGCGCACGATCACCTCACCGCCGGCTGGTTCGATCCGCGGCCCTGGGCGCGCTACGCCCTGGACGCCTTGCTGGTGCTGACGATCTGCGGCGGCGGCTGGCTGGCCGAGCGCCAGCGCCGCCGCCACGCGTGAGCCTCCGTCAGAAGCGGAAGTTCACGTACATCGAGGGGCCGTTCAACTTCATATCGAGCCGGGCGGTGTAGGCGGTACGGCGCCAGTCGAGCTTGATCCGGCTGAAGTTGTACTCGGCACCGAAGCCGACGTGCTCCCACGGCATCCATTCCACGCCGAGCGCCGTATTGTAGATGTGTCCGCTCAGCCGGCCGCCGTTCTTCTTCACGCCCGAGGCGTCGATGTACATGCGCCACTGGTCGTTGAAGGCGTGGCGCCAGCCGAGCTGGAGCATCGGCGCCCAGGCGCTGTCCTTGCTGCCGGTGTCGACCGAAGCGGTCATCGGGCCGTCCGGCAGGCCGGTAATCGCGCCCTGCCCGCTCAGGCGGGTATCGATCTGGTACCAGGCGCCACCGAGGCCCACGCCGAAGGCATCGTTGCCGTGGCCGAACCACCAGCGCCAGGCGACGCTGCCGAAGTCGAAGTCGAGCTTGGCCCGCACGCTCGCGTTGGCCGCGTAGTCGACACCGTCATAACTGATACCTCGCGCCAGCGAGGCCGTGCGGCTGCGATCGATGCTGTAGTAGTCCAGCGACAGGCCCTGGTGGTCGCCGAGGAGGAAGTCGGCGCGGGCACGCGGCACGGTCTCGTGATCCTTGAAGCCGAGATCGTCCTCAAGGTTGAAGGTGCCGGTGGCACGCCCACCGTTGTCACTTGCGCCGATGTCGGTATCGACATTGGCGTAATAGCCACCGATGCGGAACGAGGCGCGATCGAGCGCCGGCGAGGGGGAGTCGCTCTGCGCAAACGACGCCGAGCTCCATGCGGCGAGGGGAAGCAGCGAAAGCAGCGCGATACGCAGCGACGGGGAACGGGAGAAACGAATGGACATGCAACGGCTCCATGCACAGGCTGGCGAGTGGGAGCCGCGAGGTTGAGGAAGCGCGCGTGCAGCCTGCGTCGACGAGCCGCGATGAGCCGCTCACGCTTGGGGCTTGCGCGAGTGCCCGCATGCATGCAGACACTCGCGCGGCCGCTTGGGTCAGCGCTTGTCGATCGGCACGTAGGTCTGGTCTTCCGGGCCGGTGTAGTTCGCGCTGGGGCGGATGATTTTTCCGTCCTGGCGCTGTTCGATCACGTGCGCGCTCCAGCCGGAGGTGCGCGCGATCACGAACAACGGCGTGAACATGGCAGTCGGCACGCCCATCATGTGATAGGCGCTGGCCGAGTACCAATCGAGGTTGGGGAACATCTTCTTGGCGTCCCACATCAGCTTTTCGATGCGCTCGGAGACGTCGAACAGCGTCGGATTGCCGCCCTCGGTGCACAGCTTGCGCGAGATCTCCTTGATGATCTCGTTGCGCGGATCGGACACCGTGTACACCGGGTGGCCGAAGCCGATGATGATCTCCTTGCGCTCGACACGGGCGCGGATATCGGCCTCCGCATCGGCCGCGCTGCGATAGCGCGCGATGATCTCCATCGCCACCTCGTTGGCGCCGCCGTGCTTGGGGCCGCGCAGCGCGCCGATCGCGCCGGTGATCGCCGAATACATGTCCGACCCGGTACCGGCGATCACGCGCGCGGTGAAGGTGGACGCGTTGAACTCGTGCTCGGCGTACAGCACCAGCGACTTGTCCAGCGAATGCGCGTGCAGGTCGCTGGGCTTCTTGCCGTGCAGCAGGTGCAGGAAGTGCGCGGCGATCGAGTCGTCGTCGGTCTGCGTCTCGATGCGCTTGCCGTTGTGGCTGAAGTGGTACCAGTACAGCAGCATCGAGCCGAAGCTGGCCATCAGGCGGTCGGCGATGTCGCGCGCGCCGGCCAGGTTGTGATCTTCCTTTTCCGGCAGCACGGTACCGAGCATCGAGCAGCCGGTGCGCAGCACATCCATCGGATGGGTCGACGCTGGCAGCAGCTCCAGCGCACCCTTTACCGGCGCCGGCAGGCCACGCAGACGCTTCAGGCGGGCCTTGTAGTTCTGCAGCTCGGTCCAGTTGGGCAGCACGCCGTAGACCAGCAGGTGCGCTACTTCCTCGAAACAGCCCTTGGCCGCCAGGTCGTGGATGTCGTAGCCACGGTAGTGCAGATCGTTGCCGCTGCGTCCGACGGTGCACAGCGCGGTGTTGCCGGCGGCAACGCCGGACAGCGCGACGGACTTCTTCGGCTTGGGCAGGGTTTGCTCGGTCATGGTGGATCTCCTGGTGCGAATGGCGCGGGCCCTGCGGCCCGGCATGTCGTTTGCCTGTCTGTAGGAGCCCGCTGGCGGGCGATGCTTTTGCTCCTGATCGACATCAAAGCGAGAAGAGCATCGCCCGCGAGCGGGCTCCTACGGTGGTCGTGGGTCAGTCCTTGGCGAACAGCGCGTCGAGCTTGTCCTCGTAGGCGTGATAACCGAGGAAGTCGTACAGCTCGGCGCGCGTCTGCAGCGTGTCGATGAGGTTCTTCTGGGTGCCCTCGCGGCGCACCGTCTTGTAGAAATTCAGCGCCGCCTTGTTCATGGCGCGGTAGGCGCCGCAGCAGTACAGCGCGATGTCCACGTTGGCGCCGCGCAGCTCGTCGGTGGTGAAGAACGGCGTGGAGCCGAACTCGGTGAGGTTGGCCAGGATCGGTACCTTCACCGCCGCCTTGAACCGGCGGTAGTCGTCCAGCGTCTTCATCGCCTCGGGGAAGATCATGTCCGCACCAGCCTCGACGTAGGCGCAGGCGCGCTCGATCGCCGCGTCGATGCCTTCGACCGCAGCCGCATCGGTACGCGCCATGATCACGAAGCCCGGATCGGTGCGCGCATCGACCGCCGCCTTCACCCGATCGACCATCTCGCCCTTGGACACCACTTCCTTGCCCGGACGATGGCCGCAGCGTTTCTGCCCCACCTGGTCCTCGATGTGCACGGCCGCCACGCCCACGTTGATGAACGAGCGGATGGTGCGCGCGATGTTAAAGGCGCCGCCCCAGCCGGTGTCGATGTCGACCATCAACGGCATGCCGGTGGCGTCGACGATGCGGCGCGCGTCGGTGAGCACGTCTTCCATGGTGCTGATGCCCAGATCGGGCATGCCGAGCGAGTTGGCCGCCACGCCACCGCCGGACAGGTACAGCGCCTTGTAGCCCACGCGCTTGGCCATCAGGCCGGCGTAGGCGGTAATCGCGCCCATCACCTGCAGTGGGGTCTCCTCGGAAAGCGCAGCGCGAAAACGGGCGCCGGCGGATGCGTTGACAGTCATGCGGGTTCTCCTAAGCGTCCAATTGTAGGCGATGACACCGAGCGAGCTGGCGCAACCGCGATGGGCGGCACTGTAGTGAGGACCAAACATGTTGATCAATCTTGATCGAATCGATCAATATGTTGCCATGGCGACCGACTACCTACCCGCTGCCGATGCCGCCGCCCGCCTCGGCGTGAGCCTGGCCACGCTTTACGCCTACGTAAGCCGTGGCAAGATCGACTCGCGCCCGGGTGCGGACGGGCGCAGCCGGGAGTACCGGGCCGACGACGTGGCAGCACTGATCGACCGGCGCCAGGCCGGCCGCAGTGCGGCGCAGGGTGCGGCGCACAGTCTCACCTGGGGCCTGCCGGTGATGGAGACGCGGATCTCGCTGATCCGCCCGCACGGTCACTACTACCGTGGCCAGTCCGCCCTGGCGTTGGCGCAATCCGGCGCCACACTGGAAGACACCGCGCGCCTGCTGTGGGACGCTCAAAACGACGACGCGTTCGCGGCTGCGCCCCTGTGTGCGTGGCCCGCTGGCGTGGTCGTGCTGTTGCGTCAGCAAAACCTGCCGCCGCTGGAACGCACCGCAGCCGCCTTGCCACTGCTGGCGTTGTCGGCGCCCCACTCGCACGCCGCCCACGCCGAGCAGGGGCGCCTGTGCGCGGCCCAGTTGCTGCGCGAGAGTGCGGCGCTGCTGAGCGGCGGCAAGGCCGGCCGCCAGCCGATCCATGCCAGCTTGGCCGCGCGGTGGTCGCCTGCAGCCGGCGAGCTGCCGTCGCTGGTGCGTTGCGCGCTGGTGCTATGCGCCGACCACGAACTCAACGCATCGGCGTTCGCCACGCGCGTAGCCGCATCGACCGGCGCTAGCCTGCATGCCGCCGCCAGCGCCGGCCTGGCGGCGCTGTCCGGTCCCCAGCATGGTGGCGCCACCGCGCGTGCCCACGCATTGATCCAGCAGAGCCTGCGTCAGCGCCAGCCGGACGAACTGGTGCGCGAGTACCTGCGTCGCGGCGATGCGCTGGCCGGCTTCGGCCACCCGCTGTACCCCGATGGCGACCCGCGCGCCGGGCTGCTGCTGGACCAGCTGCAGGCCCTGCACCCACGGCGCGCGGCCATGCGCGGCATCCAGCAACTGACCGCCGCGGTGGAACACCAGTGCGGGCTGCGTCCAAGCCTGGACTTTGCCTTGGCGGCGATCGTCACTATCTATGGTGGGTCACCCGATGTCGGGCTGGCCTTGTTCGCCGCGGGCCGGATGGCCGGATGGCTGGCCCACGCGCTGGAACAGCGCGCCAGCGGCGGCCTGATCCGTCCGCGCGCTACCTACGCGGGCATCCCGCCAGCACGCGGCGGGTGACGGGGATCAGCCATGTCGATCCGGCTAAATCGATAGCTTTTGTCAATTTCGACCATGCCAACAATCAATTAGATTAATCGACGGCTTCCACGTATCGTTGTGTCCATCAACGCTTTCACCCATCCCTTCAACCCAGCTACAGGAAGAGATCTCATGTCCCTGATCAACAACGAAATCAAGCCGTTCAAGGCGAACGCTTACAAGGACGGCAAGTTCATTGAAGTGACCGACGCCTCCATGAAGGGCAAGTGGTCCGTCGTGATCTTCATGCCGGCCGCCTTCACCTTCAACTGCCCGACCGAGGTCGAGGACGCTGCCGATCACTACGCCGAATTCCAGAAGGCCGGCGCCGAGGTGTACATCGTCACCACCGACACCCACTTCTCGCACAAGGTGTGGCACGAGACCTCGCCGGCGGTGGGCAAGGCCAAGTTCGCCCTGGTCGGCGACCCGACCCACCAGCTGACCCGCGCGTTCGACGTGCACATCGAGGAAGAAGGCCTGGCCCTGCGCGGCACCTTCATCATCAATCCGGAAGGCGTGATCAAGACGCTGGAGATCCACGACAACGCGATCGCCCGCGACGTCACCGAGACCCTGCGCAAGCTCAAGGCCGCCCAGTACGTCGCCGCCCACCCGAACGAGGTGTGCCCGGCCAAGTGGAAAGAAGGCGAGAAGACCCTCGCCCCGTCGCTGGACCTGGTCGGCAAGATCTGATGCAGCCCCGCGCGCGCCGACCCCCCGGCCGGCCCCCCGGCCGGGGGGCAGCCGGGCCCCAAGCGCCACCAAAGAAACCAGGCGCCCGCCCAGAATTTTCACGGCGCGCCCCCCACACCCCCCCACACCCCCC